>JBKJXL010000343.1:0-4210 GCA_046716225.1 Candidatus Limnocylindrales bacterium
GGGCGGCGGCCCCTGGCGCTGGGGGGGTGGGCGGGCGGGGGCGGCGGCGCGCCCCCGGTCTGGCCATAGCCCTCGGTCCCGCCATCGCCGCCGCCGACGGGTGCCAGTTGCGCCGACGATCCGGCGCAGGCGGCAAGGACGACCCCGAGGATCGCGAGGAAGAGGATCGAACGGATGGTTCGCATGGTGGCCTCCGATGCCGCAGGACCGTGTGGCCCCGTCGGCACCGCGTGGACGTCGCGCCCGGCGTCCGAGTTCCGCCACACTATGACCGCTCGAGTCGTCCCTGACCTGACCGTCGGCGCCGTGTCAGCCCGCGTGCCGCCCCACGGAGGTTCCCATGGAACGATCCCTCGCTCGCCGCGTCCTGGCGGCCGGACTCGTGCTCGGACTGCTCGCGGAACTGTCGCTCGACGGCTCGGCACTCGGACTGAACGTCCCGTTCATGGTGGTGGCACTCCTGTCAGGCGCCTGGCTCCTCCGTCGTCGCGGGCGAGCCCCGGACCCGCTGGACGCGTGGCTGCCGATCGTCGCGGTCGTCCTGGCCGGCTTCGTCGCGGT
Organism: Candidatus Limnocylindrales bacterium; assembly: GCA_046716225.1. Classification (GTDB taxonomy): domain Bacteria; phylum Chloroflexota; class Limnocylindria; order Limnocylindrales; family CSP1-4; genus SPCO01. Next base: position 562 of record JBKJXL010000343.1, read on the forward strand.
CCGAGGCGATCCGTTCCTCGCGGTCCTTGACACCCTCGTGGCGCTCGCGTTCACGGGCGCATCGATGGTCGCGTTCTCCGGTCTACCGGTGACGCGTCGGTCCGCCTCGGTGGTGGCTGGGCTTGGCCTGTGGGTCGTCGGCGCATTCGCGTGGGGTCCCCCGCGGGCGATCGCCGCGGTCCGTCCGGTGCCGGCCTCGCCCGCGGACGGCTGGGAGCCGCCATCGCGCCTTCCGGGCTGGATCGGACCAATCGGTCGAGGACTGCTCATCGGGATCCCGCTCGCGCTCATCTTCGCGGTCCTGTTCGCCTCGGCCGATCCCATCTTCCGGCGCGGCCTGGACGATGTCCTCGGACTCCAGATCGATCTCGGGACGCTGCCGGGGCGCGTCCTCTTCGTCCTCGCGACAGGCTGGCTCGCCGTCGCGATGCTGAGTGTCGCGGCGGCCGGGATCCCGGCCATGGAGCGCGGCAGTTCCCTGGGTGCGGCCGCGACGACCCCGTCCATCGATCGGCTCCGCGGTCTGGGCGCTCTGGAGGCCCTCGTGATCCTGCTCGTGATCGATGCGGTCGTCGCCCTGTTCGTCGGACTTCAGCTTGCGTATCTCTTCGGTGGCGTCGACACCCTGGCGGCGATCGGCATGACGTACAGCGACTACGCCCGGCGCGGCTTCTTCGAACTCGTCGCGGCGGCCTGCCTGGCGGGCGCCGTGGTCGTCGCCCTCGAGACGACCGTCGAGCGGCGCAGCCGGCCCTACCTCGCGGCCCTGCTGGCGCTGGTCGGGCTCTCTGCGTTGGTGGTGGTCTCGGCCTGGATGCGCCTGCGGCTCTACCAGGATGCCTACGGCTGGACAGAACTGCGCCTGTACGTGCTGGTGGCGATCGTGTCGCTCGGCGCGGCGCTGATCGTGACCGCCGGGCTGGTCGTCGCGAACCGGACCCGCTGGCTGGGCCACGGGCTGGCCGTGATCGGTGTCGTTGCCCTGATCGGGCTCAATGCGATCGCTCCTTCGGCGGTCGTGGCGGAGCGCAACCTCGCGCGCGTGCTCGGTCCGTCCCTGGTCCCGCCGGACGGGCAGGCGGATCTCGATCGGGCCTACCTGTCGGTCCTGCCAGACGACGCCATCCCGATCGTCGTGGCGGCCCTGCCGGCGCTGTCCGAAGCCGACCGCGGCGCGATCACCTGGTTCCTGGACCAGCGTCGGGCGGAGTTGGCGACCGTTTCGACGTACCTGGGCCTGGCGGCGTGGAACCTCGGCCGCGAGCGGGCCCGCGCAGCACTCGAGACCATGCCGTGACGCGGCTACACTCGGTCGATGGACCTCAACCTGCCGTTCGACCCACCGCTCGAACCGATGCTGGCCAAGGCGTCCGATGGTCTGCCCACCGACGGCGGCTGGCTGTTCGAGCCGAAATGGGACGGCTTCCGGGCGATCGTCTTTCGTGACAGCGACGAGGTCTACACGCAGTCCCGCGATCTGAAGCCGCTGGATCGGTACTTCCCGGAACTGGCCGACCCGCTCCGCGCGGCGCTCCCGGAACGATGCGTGCTGGACGGGGAGGTGGTGATCGCCCACGACGGGGCGCTGGACTTCGAGGCATTGCTGCTTCGGATCCATCCGGCCGCTTCCCGGGTGAAGATGCTGGCAGAGGCGACGCCGGCGTCATTCGTCGCCTGGGACTTGCTGGCGATCGGCGACGAGGATCTGCGGGCGGCGCCACTCGTCGAGCGTCGGACGCGTCTCGAGGCGGTCCTTGGTACGGCCAACCCACCCGTCCACCTGTCGCCGGCGACACAGGATCGCGCCACCGCGGCGGACTGGTTCGATCGTTTCGAAGGGGCCGGTCTCGATGGTGTCGTCGCCAAGCGCCTCGACGGCGTCTACCAGCCCGGGAAGCGGGCGATGCTCAAGATCAAGCACCAGCGGACAGCCGATTGCGTGGTGGCCGGGTTTCGCTGGCACAAGAACGGGCCCGGGACCCACATCGGGTCGCTATTGCTCGGGCTGTTCGACGACGGGGGCACGCTCCACCACGTCGGCGTCACGTCGACCTTCACATGGGACCGGCGCGCCGAGGTGGCGACGGAGCTCGAACCGCTGCGCGAGCGCGCGCTTGACGGCCATCCCTGGCAGGAGTGGGCCGAGTGGACCGAGTGGTCGAGCGCCGGCGACGCCGATGCCTCAGGCCAGCGCCTGCCCGGTGCCACGTCGCGCTGGAATCGCGGCAAGGACCTGTCCTGGGAACCGCTCCGCGCCGAACGGGTCGTGGAGGTGGCCTACGACCACCTCCAGGGCACCCGCTTCCGCCACGGCACGACCTTCAAGCGCTGGCGCCCGGACAAGCCCACGACCGAGTGCCGCTACGACCAGCTCGAGGAGACCGCCCCCTACCTGCTCGCGTCGATATTCGGGTCGTAGGACCGGCGCCTCGAGGTCGCCGGCTGATCAGTCGATGAGCTGGATGCCGATCGCCGTCTGCCCGCGAACGATGGCGCCGCCGGGGATGATCGGCCCGGCCGTCACGTAGTTCACGAACCAGCCCTTCAGGCAGCCGAGGAAGCCGCCGCCGTTGGTAACGGGGACCACGGGACCGCCTGGCGGGTTGGCGCACTCAGCCGTGTTGGCTCCCTGCACGTGGACTTGCTCGATGTAGAAGACGGCGAGCGTGTGGACGTAGTACCAGGTGTTGTTGCCAGCTGGATCAACGCCCGGCAATGAACAGATGGCCGTGTTGCCTGGATCCTCGCGGCAGGCGCCGTTGTTGAGCGGGATCAGCACCGGCTTTCGGTAGTACTGGAGCAGCTCGTTCTCGACCGAGTTCGGATTGCCGGGCTGCGTCTGGAACCAGTCCGGGATGTCCACGATCGTATTCAACGGCCCATTGATCTCCTGCGCAAGGTTCATGCCCGCTTCAAGATCGAGCCAGCCGAATGCCCCGGAGCCCGTGCTCGCACTCCTGCACAGGGGCAGGATCGCCATCTTGGACGTGTCCCCATTCACCGGATCAAACGTGCCGCCTGGGAGCGACTCAGGTCCGACGATCGGCCAGTACTCATCGGATGGATCAGCACCGGGGGGCGGGGCGCCGATCCACGGGCCCGGAACCAGGTTGCCGCTGGAATCGCACTGCGACACCTGGACCGGGAAGGTCACTGGCAAGAGCGTGCAACCGTCCTCGTCAGCGACGCACTCACCACTCAGTTCGCCGGCCACGACCGTCGCACGGGCCGATGCCTGGAGCTGGTTGAAACCAAGGAGTCGGCTGAACGTGGTCTCGACTATGCGATTCCCGCCGGCGCGCACACCTCGGGCGTTTGTCGGGATCGGCCCGGCCGTGTTCGTGATCGTGATGCCGATGGGTGTCCCGAAATCGTCGGTGTACTCCGCGGTCCAGGCGCCCAGACCGTTCTCGACGGAGATTGCTTCGATGGCGTTCCACACATCGAGATTCGTACGGATGTCGGTCGCCGAGCCAAGATTCTCGGCGATGACGACAGCTCCCGCGGTCGCGGCCGCATCCGAGCCGTTCTGCGCGACACGCTGCTGCGCGAACACCGCGCCACCGTCGATGACAAGGCCAGTCATGCCGACGATGGCGACCAGCGCCAGGGCGGCGACGACGATGATCTGTCCCTTGACTCCATCGCC
>JBKJXL010000344.1:0-3811 GCA_046716225.1 Candidatus Limnocylindrales bacterium
GCTGCCGGCGGCCGGCAGCGTCTTCCGCACCCCGGCCGGGGACGCGGCCGGCCGCCTCATCGACGCCGCCGGCCTGAAGGGTCGGCGCATCGGCGGAGCCGTCGTGTCGGAGAAGCACGCCAACTTCATCGTCAACGACCGGAAGGGGACCGCCACGGACGTCCGCCGCCTCGTGGACCTGGTCCACCGCGAGATCCTCGCGCGATATGGCGTAGATCTCGTGCCCGAGGTCCAGTTCATGGGCGACTGGTCCGGCTGGGAGGTCGCGCGGTGACGGGCTCGAGCCGACCGCCGATCGCGGTCCTGCTGGGCGGGCCGTCAGCGGAACACGACGTGTCCATCGTGTCCGGGACGGCCATCGCCGCCGCGCTGATCGGCGAAGGCTTCGAGGTCCGCCAGATCCTGATCGATCTCGACGGACGATGGTGGTGGCTGCCGTCGGACCACCGCCGCGACGGGCGCCCCGGGTCGGCCTATGACGATCCCTCGTCCGCGGGTGCCGCCGGCCCGTTGAGCACCGGCGCTGCGCTGGATCGGCTCGCCGCGGAGCGGCCGGCACCGGTCGTCGTCATCGCCCTCCACGGACCGTGGGGCGAGGACGGCACCGTCCAGGCCCTGCTCGAGTCCGCGGGACTCGCCTACACCGGGTCCGGTGTCGCGGCCTCGGCCCTCGGCATGGACAAGGCCCTGTTCAAGCGGATGTGTCGCGGCCTGGGCCTGCCGGTCATCGACTGGCGCGAGATCCGGGCCGAGCGCTGGGCATCGGACGCACCGGGCGTTCGCGCCGAGCTGACGGCGTTCGCCGCCGGGGCGTCGGATCCGCGGCTGATGGTCAAGCCGTCGCGGCTTGGGAGTTCCGTCGGCATGACCCTGGTCCACGACATCGGGGAATTGACACCCGCCCTGGACCTCGCGTTCCGCTACGACACGGTCGCGCTGGTCGAGTCGTACCTGGCCGGGGCACGTGACCTCGAGCTCTCGATCATCGGCAACGACCCGGCCCGGCTGGAGCTGTACGGACCCGGCGAGATCGTCTCCGGCCACGAGTTCTACGATTATGCCGCCAAGTACACCCCTGGCCTCTCGGAGACGAGCACCCAGGCGGAGGTCCCGTCGGCGCTTCGGGTGGCGATGCACAAGCTCGCCCGCGATGCGTATCGCGGGATCGGGGCGGAGGGCTTCGCGCGCATGGACTTCCTCGTCGCCGGGGACGCTATCTATGTCTCGGAGATCAACACGATCCCGGGGTTCACCCCGATCAGTCTGTTCCCGACGCTGCCCGCCGAGGGCGGCTACACCTTCGCGGCCGTGTGCGTCCGGATCGTCGAGCTCGCCATCGAGCGCCACGGGGCCCGGGTGGGGGACCGGCTCACTTCTGGCGACCTGCCGCGATGAGCTCGCGCCCGTCTGCGCGCCGAACCTCCGTCCCGACCCGTCGAGGGCGGTCGGTCCGCCGCGCGTCCGCCGGCCTGTCACGCGTCCGGGCCGGTGCCGCGCTGGCGATACTGGTCGCGGCGGCCGGCGTCTATGGCGCGAGTTCGTCGTCCGCCTTCGACCTCACCGACGTCGCCGTCACGGGCACGACGTTCACGGATCAGGCCGACGTGACCGCCACGATCGAGGGCGCCAGGGGCGAAAACCTGTTCACCCTCAGGACGGGGCCGCTTGAGGTCGCGCTACGCAACCTGCCGACGGTCGACTCCGCCCGGGTCACGATCGCGCTGCCACACACGCTGTCGGTCGCGATCAAGGAGCGCGAGGCGGTCATGGTCTGGAAGGTCGGTGCGCGCCGGTACCTGGCCGGATCGGACGGCGAACTGTTCGCGCGGCTGACCGAGGAGGCCCCCGAAGCCGGCGACGGGTTGCCCATCGTCGAGGACCGTCGGGCGTCGTCGGCGGGGCTGTCGGTGGGGGCGCGGCTGGATGCCGTCGAACACGACGCGGCGACCCGGCTCGCGTCGCTCGTCCCGGCCGACGTCGGCAGCGGGGCGTCCCAGCTCGTCGTGTGGGTCACCGATGAGAACGGATTCATCGTGCGCGCGCGGCCGGCCGGTTGGACCGCGGTCTTCGGCTTTTACACGGCCAGCCTGCGGACGACCGAGCTGATCCCGGGCCAGGTACGGCTCCTGCGCAGCCTGCTGTTCGGCCGCGAAGCCACGCTCGACTGGGTCATCCTTGCCTCCGATACGGACGGCACGTACATCGCCAGACCGACCCCCAAGCCGAGCCCCAGCCCGTGACGGCTGCACGTCGGGTTGGCGTACCTGCGCTCGCCCGGGTACCCTTGCCGAAACCTGTTGGAGCGAGGGTGACGTCGGCGTGCTGCTTCCCCTGCTCGGACTCCTCGTGGGCGTCCTGGCGGGCCTTGTCCTCGATGTCAACGTCAGCTTCGAGTTCAGTCGCTACTCCGCCGTCGCGATCCTGGCGGCGCTCGACTCCGTCCTTGGAGCGGTCCGAGCCGAGCTGGACGGGGTCTACGACAATCGGATCTTCATCAGCGGATTCCTGGTCAACGCGATCACCGCGGTCCTGCTCACGTTCATCGGCGATCGACTCGGTCTGGACCTGTACCTGGTAGCGCTCATCACCTTCGGACTTCGGATCTTCAACAACGTGGCGCTCATCCGGCGTCACTTCCTGTAAGCCAGCAACGAACAGCGAACGGAGCAAGACAGCCGGTGGAACGAGAAGCGGTCCTCGTCGGCATCGACGTCGGCACGAGCAAGGTCTGCGCCCTGATGGGCGAGGTGAGCCGCGACGGCCGCCTGACGATCATGGGCCACGGAACGGTACCCGCGTCGGGTCTCAAGAAGGGCGTCGTCATCAACATCGACCAGACCGTCCGCTCCATCGCGGACGCGGTCGAGCGCGCCGAGCGACTATCCGGCTGGAAGATCGACCGCGCCTTCGTCGGTGTCGGCGGGCAGCACGTCGAGAGCCTCAACTCATCCGGTCAGGTCGCCGTCACCGCCCATCACCGCGAAGTCACCCGCGAAGACATCAACCGGGCGATCGACGTTGCCCGCGCCGTGTCCATCCCGTCCAACCGAGAAGTCCTCCATGTCGAGCGACGAGGGTTCACGGTGGATGGCCAGGAAGGCGTCAAGGATCCGCTCGGCATGAGCGCGCTACGGCTCGAGGTGGAGACCCACATCGTCACGGCCTCCGCCACCGCGGTCCAGAACCTGTCCAAGTGCGTCGGTGCGGCCGGGGTCAAGATCGATGAGCTGGTGGCGAACTCACTGGCCGCCGCCGAGGCCGTCCTGTCCGACACGGAGAAGGAACTCGGCGTCGTCGTCGCGGACATCGGCGCCGGGACGATCGATCTCGCCCTGTTCCAGGACGGCTCCCCGTTCCACACCCGGGTCCTGCCGGTCGGCGGCAGCAACGTCACCAACGACGTCGCGATCGGCCTCAAGACCAGCCTGCAGGTCGCGGAGGAACTGAAGGTCAGCCACGGCACCTGCGACCTGCGTCAGGTCAAGGACGACGAGGAGATCTCGGTCGCGGTACTCGGCGACGACGCCGGCCGGACCGTCAGCCGCCTGGAGGTCTGCCAGATCATCGAGGCGCGCATGCGCGAGACGTTCGAGCTGGTCCGCAATGAGATGCGCGCGGCGGGCGTGGGCATGCTGCCAGCCGGGATCGTGCTGACCGGTGGGGCATCGCAGCTCGCCGGAGCCGCCGAACTGGGCCGTGACGTGCTGCAGATGCCGGTCCGGGTCGCCGCGCCGGTCGGGATCGGCGGCCTGGTAGACACGCTGCTGAACCCCAGCTACAGCACGGCCGTCGGCCTGCTCCAGTGGGGCGC
>JBKJXL010000345.1:0-5267 GCA_046716225.1 Candidatus Limnocylindrales bacterium
CCCCCAATACCCCATGTCTTAGGGGCTCGTGGGCTCGGTCATGTGTATAAGAGACAGGCTACATCCTCCGTGAGGCGACCGGCGGGTCGCCGCAGCTGATCACGATCGGGACCGGTTCTGAACTCCAGCTCGCGTATGCGGCCGCTGAGACCATGGAGGCCGAGGGGATCCCGACTCGCGTCGTCTCCCTCCCATGCTGGGAACGGTTCGATGCGCAGGACCAGGCGTACCGGGACGCGGTCCTCCCGCCGTCCGTTCGCAAGCGCGTCAGCGTCGAGATCGGCGTGTCGCTCGGCTGGGAGCGATGGGTCGGTGACGAGGGGGCGATCGTGGGGCTCGATCACTTCGGGGCCTCCGCGCCGGCGGGGACGATCTTCGAACACTTCGGCTTTACCGCGGATCGCATCATCGACGTCGCACGGCGCGTCGTCCGCGATGGCCTGCGTGGCCGGATCCGCACCCTGGACGGCGGCCACTTCGGGGGTCACCCGACGATCGGCGCCGGCGATGCCGGCGTGGACCGGACGGGCGGATCGGATCCCGGGCACTCGTGAATGGGCGCGCCTGCCCGTCCCGATCTGACCGGCGACTGCAACGTCCCAGTGGATGCGTTGAGTCGATCTCTCGGGGCCGACGCCTACGGTGGTCACGGCGACACGGCGGCCTGACCGTCGTTCCGAACGCTCGCCGGTAGCCCGAGGTATCCGATGCGACCCGAATCCGAAGACCCGCAGCCGATCCATGGCGACGCCCGAGATGCCGTCACCGGGCCTGTCGGAAGCGCTCGCCTCGTCGAACCCACGACGGCGCAGACCCTGAGCGCCGATCTCGACCGCCTTACCCCGATCGACAACCCCCTCGCCGACGGTCTCGACCGTCTCACGCCGATCGACGCCGAACCGCTGAACCCGGAAGAGCCAACGGCCGACCCTCAACCGTCCGCCACCACCCTCCCCATCGAGCGCTGACGGCAACATCCATGCGGACCAGGCCCGGCCAGGAACCTCCCGGACAAGCCCGCGCCGCGCAGCCGTTTCACGATGGTTCGAGCGAAGCGGAACCTCCTTCGACGTCTGGGGCCTTCCGGCTGGCAGCCCGCGCGCGTATCAGGCGCGCCTACTTAGACCCGCCGCAACGAGCCGTCGTCATCCAGGCGGAGAGCGATCGGGCGTCCGATCTGGGTTCCTGCCAACCAGGCGGTGATGGGGCCGTGAGCCCGGGGGTCGATGGAGTAGACGACCACCCGGCCATCGAGGGCGGATCGCCCCTTCCGGATCAAGCCGGCCTCTCGAAGCAAGGTCAGGTGGCGAGACGTCGCAGCTCGGCTGAGCCCGATGTCGGCGGCCAGCCTCGATGGCCGGCGTGGTCGCAAGGCGATCTCCGCGATGAGTTGCCGCCTTGTCGGATCCGCCAGGAGTTCGATCCCGCGTCCGTTGCGCTTGGGCATCCCCAGACGATGACGCACACCGCTTCGCCGAGGCTTATCGCTTGGCCGGCGCTTGTCGCTTGGCCGGCGCTTGTCGGCTGGCCGGCGCTTGTGGCCTCGGCCTCCCACGTCGTTCCGCTTGGCCGGAACCATCTCGAATCGGCGTCGGCGCGAGGGTCGAGTCGGCAACGCACGAGCTGGAACCGTCTCGAAGCGGCCTTCGCGCGCGGGTCGTGCGCGTTCGTATGCGCGACCACCCGATCCACGGGATACGATGCCCTCGATGCGAGTCGCGTTCGCCGCCGATCATGCCGGGGCCGCCTTCAGGGATGACTTGTTGGGCCGCCTGGCAGCCGCCGGGTTCGGCCACGAGCTGATCGACCTGGGCGGCGACGGTTCGGACCCGACCGACGACTATCCGGACTTCGCCGAGCGGCTCGGCCGGGCCATCCAGGCCGGCGACGCGGAGCGCGGCATCCTCATCTGCGGGTCCGGTGTCGGGGCATCCGTCGCCGCCAACAAGATGACCGGCATCCGCGCCGCCGTCTGCCACGACACGTACTCGGCTCATCAGGGCGTGGAGCACGACGACATGAACGTCCTGACCCTCGGGGCGAGGGTCATCGGCGCCGAGCCTGCCTTCGAATGCGCCGTGGCGTTCCTGGGAGCCGTCTTCAGCGGCGAAGCACGTCATGTCCGCCGCCTCGACAAGGTCCTGCGGCTGGAGGCCGGCCGGGACTAGACCCGCACCTCACGCGGCGTACCATGAGCAGCCCTCGCCCTCGGAGACCACGATGACCGACCCCTCCACGACCGCCGTCTCGCCACCCCGCTTCGCCTTGGGCGAAGCCCAGGCCGCGTTCGACGCCGCCTGCGATCGGGCGCGCGACGAGTCGTGGGCGAACCGGCTGTTCGACCGGGACACCTCGCTGTGGTCGTCCGATCCGGCTGTCCAGGCCGCCATCGCCGACCGGCTCGGTTGGCTGGACGCCGCCGAGCACTTCACGGACCGGATCGCCGGCCTTGAAGGGTTTGGTGACGGGATCGTGGCGGCCGGGTTCGACAGCGCGATCGTCGCGGGCATGGGCGGCAGCAGCCTGGCGCCGGACGTGCTCCATCGCACGTTCGGCTCGCAGGATGGCTACCTCGCGCTACGCATCCTGGACTCCACGGATCCGGCGTACGTGGCGACGACGGTGGACGACCTCGATCCGCTCACGACGCTCACCATCATCGCCTCGAAGTCCGGCACGACGACCGAGCCGAACGCCTTTCTGGCGGATGCCTGGACGCGGGCCGAGGCGGCCATGGACGCCCGTACGCACCACCACTCGTACGACAACGGTGGCGCGACCATCGTGGCCGTCACGGATCCGGGCAAGAGCGTCGAAGCACTGGCCCACTCGGACGACTTTCGCGAAGTCTTCCTGAATCCTCCGGACATCGGCGGACGGTATTCCGCGCTGACCTACGTCGGACTCGTGCCCGCCTCGCTCATCGGACTGGACCTGGATGCGCTGCTCGCCTCGGCGACCACGATGGTCGGCGCCTGTCGCCAGCCGGACCCATCGGCCAACCCCGGCGTCTCGCTCGGCCTGGCCATCGGCGTCCTTGCGAAGGCCGGCCGAGACAAGCTGACGTTCCTCATCGACGACGAGCTCGACAGCCTCGGCGGGTGGCTGGAGCAGCTCATCGCCGAGAGCACCGGCAAGCAGGGTGTGGGGATCGTCCCCGTGGATCAGGAACCTCTCGGGGATGTCGGCGCCTACGGGCCGGACCGGGTGTTCGTCCGGATCGCCCTGACCGATGGCACGGCCGGACCGCGGACGACCCTCGCCACCGCACTCGGCGACGTCGGCCACCCGGTCATCCGGATCACCGTCACGGACCCGATCGACCTGGGTGCCGAGTTCGTGCGCTGGGAGGTCGCGACCGCGATCGCCGGTGCTGTACTCGGGATCGACCCGTTCGACCAGCCCAACGTCGAGGAGGCGAAGGAGCTGACCCGGACCGTGCTGGCGCGCCACGAGGCGGGCCGCCCCCAGGACGCCGGTCCCGCCCCGCTCCTCATCGGCGATGGCTCGGGCGCGGTCGTCTCGGCCCTCGCGGCACACCTCGCACGCCGGCGGCACGACGCGTATCTCTGCCTGCAGGCGTTCATCGCCCCGTCGGCCGACTCGGATGCGGCGTTCGCCCGGATCCGGGCGCTCCTGCGCGACCGGACGGGACGCGCCACGACGGCCGGGTATGGTCCGCGCTTCCTGCACTCCACGGGCCAGCTCCACAAGGGCGGCACCCCGAGCGGCTGGTTCCTCCAGCTCACCTCGGACCACCCCGCGGACCGTCCGATCCCGGGCTGGCCGTACACATTCGGCCAGCTCATCGACGCTCAGGCCGCCGGCGACTTCGCCGCGATCGAGTCGCACGGCCTGCCGATCGTGCGGGTCCACCTCGGCAGCGACATCGCGGCCGGACTGGCCGCCCTTGAACGGGCGCTCGCGGCCGCCCTCGACGCCACACCAGTCACGGAGGCTTGATCGCGATGCGTATCGGATTCATCGGTCTCGGCCGGATGGGTGCCAACATGGTCCGCCGCCTAATCCGCGACGGCCACGAGATCGTCGTCTACAACCGGACGCCGGAGAAGACCACCGAGATCGCGGGCGAGGGGGCGGTCGCGTCGTTTTCGATCGAGGAGCTCGTCTCGAAGCTCGAGAAGCCGCGCGCGGTCTGGGTGATGGTCCCGGCCGGCGACGCGACCGAGGCCCAGATCACCGCGCTCTGGAACACCTCGAGCCGGGTGACACGATCATCGACGGCGGCAACACGAACTTCCACGACGACGTCCGCCGGCACACCGAGCTCGCCGCGAGGGGCATCCACTATGTCGACGCCGGGACGTCAGGCGGGATCTGGGGCCTGCAGGTGGGCTACTGCCTGATGGTTGGCGGAGACGCCGCGGCGGTCACCCCGCTCGAGCCGATCTTCACCTCGCTCGCCCCCAAGGACGGCTACCTCCACATCGGCGGCCCGGGCGCCGGCCACTACGTGAAGATGGTCCACAACGGCATCGAATACGGCCTGATGCAGGCGTATGCCGAAGGCTTCGAGATCATGCACGCGAGCGACTACGATCTCGATCTCGCCGCCATCTCCGAGCTCTGGATGCAGGGCTCGGTCGTGCGCTCGTGGCTGCTGGAGCTCGCCGGGCGCGCGTTCCGGGCGAACGGCCCGGACCTGGAGCACCTCAAGGGCTTTGTGGCCGACTCCGGCGAGGGCCGCTGGACCGTCCAGGAGGCGATCGACCACGACGTGCCGGCCCCGGTCATCACCCTGTCACTGCTCACGCGGTTCCGCTCCCGCCAGGACGACTCGTACGGGGCCAAGGTCCTCGCCGCCCTGCGCAACGAGTTCGGCGGCCACGCGGTCAAGACCGAGTAGCGTGGCACGCAAGAGATCGGGGGGGCGGTTGCTCGGGCGGCCGTTGCTCGAGCGGTTCTTGCCAGATATCCGCGTGGTTCGTGCTATGCGAGAAGCACGCCCGAGTGAGGGGCTCGGGCCAGGCGTGCTGAGCGTGCCACGACCGTCGCACATCCCGGAAGGGGCCCGGACCCTCGCATACGCCGAGCCTGGTTGCTAGATGGCGAAAACGCAGCCACCGGTCGAGCCAGCTCCGGTCGAGCCAGCTCCGCTCGAGGCGTCCCCCGAAGCGAAAACGCAGTCACCGGTCGAGCCAGCCCCGGCTCCCGCCGTCGCCCCGGCAGCTGCCAGGACCAAGGACCGGGACGCGCCGCTCACGATGAAGGACCTGCGCCTCGCGCGGCAGGGCAAGCGGCCGTCA
>JBKJXL010000346.1:0-4040 GCA_046716225.1 Candidatus Limnocylindrales bacterium
CGAGGATCAGCGCGTACTCCGCGAGGCCCTGGCCTTCCTCATCACGATCAAGGAAATTCATGATTGCAAGGTAGATGTTCGTCATTGGGGGGTTACCTCCTTTCTTCAAAGCTCCCCGGACGCGCCGGCGGCCGGGTCACGGTACGAGTGGCCACGAAGACTGTCAACTACGTGGGTCGCCCTAGTGGTGCACCCGGACACGGAAACGCCGGGCCCACGGCTGGGCCCGGCGTCCGTCACGTGGTGTCGGGTCTGGACTAGACCGAGTTACCGACGGTGCTCAGGATCTTGCTGACCTGGCTGCCCAGGAAGATCAGGGCGACGATCGCGACGATGGCGATCAGGGCGAGGATCAGCGCATACTCCGCGAGACCCTGGCCTTCCTCTTCGCGGTTCACCGCGTTGAGGATCTTGAGATAGAGATCGTTGAACAGCGCCATGTGGCTGCCTCCTGGATGAGTACTCACCCTCGAGCGAGGGCTGCGCCACTATAGGAAGCGGATGGGCCGATTCACACTGGGCTGATGGTACTGGCCGGTGTGGGTGACCCCGGACCCCGCAGGCACCATCCGCGCACCGCCTCAGCCGCCGCCGGTCGCGGCGTCGATCGCCCCGCCGATGGCCACCAGTACGTCGGCGAGCGCACCGCCGAAGACCACCAGGATGAGCATCGTCAGGATCGTCGTGAGCGCGAGCATGAGGCCGTATTCGACGAGGCCCTGCCCGCGCGACGCACTCATGCGTCCGGCGCTGACGCCTCGGTCAGCAACACCAGCTGGGACCCTTCGTCCTGCAGCCGGGCCGTGACGTCGATCGATGCGGCGCGCGCCAGGGTCTCGCGCCAGGTCGTCTCCGGCAGAGCGACGATCGTCTCGAGGCGAGCCGCCTCAACCGCATCTCGCTCATCGGCGCGGCGCTCCTCGATCATCGCCGCCAACGCGGGCGGCAGTTCCTCGTCCTTGGATCGCTTCTTCTTCGAGTCTGCATCAGCCGGCGACTCCACCGGAGCAACAGGCTCGGTCGCCGAGCGGGTCGCGGCGACCCGAACCTCCAGCCGCGTCGACCATTCCAGCTTGAGCGACATATGGTCCGGATCAAGGCCGAGATACGCCGCCAGCGCGTCGTCAACGATCCGGAACAGCCCGGACTCGAGGTCCGTGGGCAGTCGCCGGTCCTGACCCATGGAGTCGAAGTCGATCGGGATCCCGGCGCGCTGCCCCCGTTCGCGGGCCGCTCGGCGAAGGGTCGCCAGGAGCCCCAGGTCGTCGAGGACCATCGGCCGGACGTCGAAGATGAACGACTTCGTGGCGTCGAGGGTCTGCTGGACCATGGCGATCAGTTGACGGACCTCACCCTGGGCCATCTCCGGATCGTGCGTCACCAGGTGCTCGACGATCTGCGCCTGGAGCACGATGTTGGTCAGGCTCTGGGCCGGTCCGTCATGCATCGCTCGAGAGATCTCCTTACGGAGATTTTCCTGCATCGTCATGACCAGGCGTGACACGGCGGCGGGCATGGGAGCGGACGGATCGATCGCCAGGCCGGCGACCGCGTCGGGGTCCAGGCTGCCGCCAGGGCCTGCCAGGTCGCCGGCGATGGCGGCGTATCCGGCGACCGCTTCGCGATACCGACCAAGGGCTCTCCGCTTGCCCTCGAGGACGTCCACCTGGGATTCCATCAGCGCCGCACGCTTGGTGAGCGTGACGAGCTGGGCACTCAACTCCAGCTGGTCGGTGGCGTCCGGCGGGTTGGCCACGTGCAGGGCGGTCAGCTTGTCAGCGGCCGCCGACCGACGGGCGACATGCCGGGCCGCCTCGGTCTTCGCTTGCTCCACGAGCAGATCCACTTCCCGAAGCTCGGCGTCCAAATCGCGAGCGTCGTCCACCAGCCGGCTGGAGAGCTGAGCCAGGCTGGCGGGCGGCGAGGTCGTCTGCGCGTCGGTCATCGGGGTCGCGGGTCGCTCGGTCGGTGGGTGGGTCGGACGATCAGTCTTCCGGCATCCGGATCCAGCCCTGGCGCATGGCGTAGACCACGGCCTGGGTCCGGTCGTTGACGGACAGCTTGCGCAGGATCGAACTCATGTGGTTCTTCACCGTCTGCTCGCTGATGGACAGCGCGTAGGCGACCTGCTTGTTGGTCATGCCTTGAGCGATGTTGTCCAGGATCTCCACCTCGCGCGGTGACAACGGCGCGAAGATCGGGGCCGCCTCCTGGCCGTAGACGGCCAGTTCACGGAACTCCTTGAGGACCCGGGAGGCCACGGCCGGCTTGGCGAAGACCTTGTCGTTGATCAGGTAGTCGCCATCCACGACCCGGCGGATGATCGTGACCAGGTCGTCCGGGCCGACATCCTTGAGGATGAAGGCGGCGGCACCGGCCTTGATCGCGTCGAAGAGGGCATCCTCGTCCTCGCTCACGGCCAGCACGATGATCGCCGTGGACGGCAGCTCGCGCTTGATCCGCTGCGTGGTCTCGATGCCACCCGGGGCCGGCAGGGAGAGGTCCATCAGGACGATGTCCGGGGACGTCTCGAGTGCCCGGTCGACGGCGCTCCGTGAGTCGTCAGCTTCGCCGACGACCTCGAGGTCCGATTCCTTGCCGAGGATGTTCGCGATGCCGACCCGGAACAGGGCGTGGTCGTCCACGATGAGGATCCGGGTGATGGCCTCCGGGTCCCGTCGATCCGGTCCGCCCCGACGCCGGTCGGGTCCGCTGTAGTCCGTCGTTGCCATGTGCTCTCCTTACGTTCCCGTCTGGGCTCGGGTGGGGATCGCCAGATGGACGACGGTGCCGTCACCCGGTCGAGATCGTACGTCCAAGCGGGCCCCGATCAGGTCCGCTCGCTCGCGCATGAATTGAAGGCCGAAGTTGCGCCGTCCACGGGCCGCCGCCGCCCCGATGTCGAAGCCCCGGCCGTCGTCTCCGACTTCCAGGACCCAACCACCGTCGTCCGACCATGTCGTGACGGTGACCGTTCTGGCCTGGGCATGCTTCCGGACATTCTGCATGGCCTCCTGGGCGACCCGCAGGACGACCGTCCGTTCGGCGTCCGACAGGGCGTCGGCCGGGGCGGTGAGATCGGCCGTGATGGTCGCGCCGGTGATGGACCGGATGAGATCGATCGTGTCATGGATCGCACCATCGAGTCCCAGCTCGTCGAGGACCGGCGGTCGCAGCTGGCTGATGAACGACCGGACGTCGCCGAGCTCGCGCCGCAACAGGTCGCGCAGATAGCGCAGCTCGGTCCGGGCCAACGGCAGATCGGTCTCGACGACGCGCTCGATGTACTCCACCTGGAAGATCGCGTTCGAGAGGGCCTGGGCCGGCCCATCGTGGATCTCCTGTGCGAGTCGAAGCCGTTCGGCCTCCTGCGCCTGGACGATCCGCGCCTGGACATCCGCGATCGCGGGCGAGACGGCCAGGTCTGTGTCTCGAGCCTCGGTCCGGGCACGTGCGGCATCCATCGACGTCCGAGTATACGGGTCGTCATTCATGGGCAGCCGACGACATACACGTGGACATCGGCCAGTGGGTCCGGGGTGGCTCCTGGTGGCGGCTGTCCCAGATCGACGGGGGCGAAGCACTCCGTCCCCGGCAGGTCCGAGTCCAGGATCTGCGGCCAGTCCCCGTGTTCGTTCCCGACGACGACCAGCAGGTGCGCCCCCGAAAAGGATCGGGCCATGTCAAGGACATCCGTTGGTCGCTCGTTCGGCAGCGGGATCGCGTTGATCCGCTGCGTCTCGGCCAGCCGGATCGGGAAGTTCGTGATGACGATGCCGGCGCTGGAGTCGAGTGGATGCCCGGCCGCCGCCATCCTGGCGGGCAGTTCGCCATACAGTCGAGCCGTCTGCGCCGAGGCCGCTCCGAAGGCTGGGAGGAGCGCGACCGAGAAGAGCGCCGACCCCGCCACGGCAAAGGTCGGTCCAAGCCAGGCCACCGAGCGAGTCCAGTCGCGCCGCACGCCGACCCAGGCGATGGCGCCGTCGAGTGCGAACAGCGCGCTCACGATCAGCAGGACATGGACCGGACCGGCGCTGTGC
>JBKJXL010000347.1:0-8563 GCA_046716225.1 Candidatus Limnocylindrales bacterium
GGACGTGTGCGGACGGTTGGTGGAGCGTCGGGCCGAGGCCGACCGAACCAGGCAAGTCGGGCGCCTGGGCCGACCCCTGCCATGATGGGGAATCCGGGATGAACCCCTCGACGGTCGCGAGCCGTCGCTCGAGGCCCGACCAGACGGCATCAGATCGCTCGCTCATGTCCACAGCTCCGGATGCGTGCGAAGGGCGGCAAGCGCTCGGGAGACGAGCGTCCGCACCCCCGACGCCGAGAGCCCCAGGATGTCGCCGATCTCTTCGTCGGTCAGGTCGCGTTGATAGCGCAGGAACACGACGTCGCGTTGCCGGGGAGGGAGGGCCTTCGCGAGCTGGTCGAGCCACAGCCAGAACTCGGCTCGGTCCCCGGGATCGTGGGCGTCGGCAGGAACGACGGCGGAGCGACCGGTGAAAGGCAGCCATCGGATGAGCCGTTCGCGCCGCCAGCGGTCGACGATGATCCGTCGGGCGATGACGATCAGCCACGGCAGCGCGCGGCCCGCCGGTCCTCGACCGGACCGCCAGGCGGCGAACGCGCGATCGAACGTGTCCGCCACGACGTCGTCGGCGTCATCGCGACGGCGAACGCTCAGCAGGACGTAGCGATAGACGTCGCGATAGTGGTCACGGTAGACCGCCTCGAAGCTCTCGGCCGGGGCGGCGACGAACTCGGGTTCGCGGCCCGCCGACCGCTCGCGCTCGAGAGCCGCCAGGAGATCCCAGCTGAGCGAGGACGCGAATGCGTTCATACCCTACCAACGAACGGCAGGGCCATTCTGTCTCAGGCGCCGCAGCGCGGATAGCCTGGGCTCGTCAGAGTGCCGCCACCGCCGCCTCCAGTCTCGAGGTCGCGGTTGCGTGGTCCATATCGGCATCGAACCAGATGGGCTCGCCGATGACAAGCTCGACATCGCCGCGGAGGCGTGAAGGCAGGCGCCGTCGATCGATGATCGACATCTCGTGGATGCGGACCTTGACGGGCACGATCGGGGTGCCGCCCTCGACGGCGATCAACCCGGCTCCGGCCTTGAATGGCTGGAGCGGCCCGCCAAGGGTCAACTTTCCCTCCGGATAGATGAGGATGTTGAACCCCTTGTCGAGGCGGGCGCCGAGCAGCTCGAGACTCCGCCGGACGCCACCCTCGCGCTGCAGCGGGAACGCGTTGGCGATGACGGAAGCCAGGACGCCCTTGATCGGATTGTCATAGATCGTGTCGGCGGCGGCGGCGACAGACAACTTCCACCGAACGCCCAGCGGGAGCCGCGTCAGGATGATCCCGTTGTCCAGGTGCAGGCAGTGGTTCGGCGTGAAGAGGACCGGGCCGTCCAGCGCGGTCAGGTGCTCGAGGCCCGTGGTTCGAACCCGGTAGAACGCGCGGACAAAGGGGTACATCAGCAGGACCTGGAAGACGATCCCGACCGCCCGGACCCCCGGCCACAGCGGCCACCGCCACGAGCGCTGGTCCCGCTTCGCGGAGCGCGCCGCCGCCACGAGCATCACGAGATCCGCCACCGTAGCCTCCGGCGCGAGCGCGTCATCGTCGACGAAGACGCCAAGCTCCTCCTCGATGACGCCGAGCAACTCGACCCTGCGGAGGGAGTCGAGGTCTAGGTCGCTCGACAGGCGAGCAGTCCCAGCGACCGCCGCAGGATCCAGCCCGGCGACGTTGGCGATGATCGCCGTGACGGGATCGACGTCCGTATCGGCGGCGTCTCGCCGGAGTCGTGACGCGGACGCCGGCAGTGGCGCCGACCCCGGTCGGTCAAGCTCGGCGAGCCGCGCGAGGACGTCCGGCTTACGCACCTTGAGCGTATGCGTCCGCGGCAGGTCCGGGTCTGGCCACACGGTCGCACCACGGATCTGCTGGTGCGCAGCCAGGCGCGCGTTGGCGGCGCGGACGACATCGTCGGTGTGCGCCGGATCGTCCAGAAGCAACACCGCGTGTACCTTGAGCCCCGATCCGAGCGGCCATCCAACGACTGTCGCGTCGCGCAATCGTTGGTCCTCGCGGAGGATGGCCTCGACGTCCTCCGGATAGACCTTCTGGCCGTCGGGCAGGGCGAGCATGTCCTTCTTGCGGCCGCGGAACGTCAGCATGCCGTCGGCGGTCATCGCGCCAAGATCGCCGGTGTGATACCAGCCATCGGCGTCGATCGCGGCGGCCGTCGCCTCCGGGTTCTGCCAGTAGCCGACGAAGCGGCCTGGGCCGCGCGCCAGGATCTCGCCGTCATCGGCGATACGTACATCGACGCCGGGGATCGGCTCCCCGACGGTCCCCAGGATGTTCCGGCCCGGCCGCGTGAAGCTCACGACGGGTCCCATCTCGGTGGCGCCGTAGCCCTGCAGGACGTCGACGCCCATCTCGATCCAACGCTGCGCGATCTCGACCTCGAGCGCCGACGCGCCCACGCCGATCGTGTGCAGCCGGCCGCCGAACTCGGCGAGGACCGGGCGGAAGAGGAGGCGCTTCATGCGGCGCGGAACCCGTCGGGCGAGTCGATGGAGCTGCTCGAACCGTTCCCGCCGCCCCGCTTGATCGACCTTGCGCTCGATCGCGCTGTCGAGGAGGCGAAGGCCCTGCGGCACGATCAACAACACCGAGACCTTGTAGTCGCGGAAGGTGCGGATGAGCACGGCAGGCTGGCGACTGACGGGGTAGACGATGCTGGCCCCGACGATGAGCGGAGCGATGAGTCCGAGGACCTGCTCATAGAGGTGCGACAGCGGCAGGACGGACAGGAGCCGATCGGACTCCCCGAATGGCAGGACCTTGGTCATCGACGTCGCACAGGCCATCAGGTTGCCATGAGTGAGCATCGCGCCCTTCGGCTCGCCGGTCGTGCCGCTGGTGAACACGATCTCGGCGAGCGTGTCCTTGTCCACATCGGCCGGCGGCAGTGGCTCCGCCCGGCGAGCATGGTCCGGTAGGGTCTCCAGCCAGATGATGGGCAGGCCCAGCTGGCTCGCCGTAGCCTCGGTCTGTCGGGTCGCGATGACCAGTTTCGCGTCGGTCTGCGCGATGATCTTCCGACCGAATTCGACCGTGTGGCGCACGTCCAGCGGCACCGCGACCGCCCCGGCATGGGCGATGGACAAGAACGCGATGCCCCATTCGGGTCGATTGACCGCCCAGATGATCACCCGATCACCCGGCTGCAAGCCCGCATCGGCGAGGACTCTGGCGGCCCTGGGCACGGTGGTCGACAGGTCGCGGTAGCGCCACGTCCGGGTCCGAAACGATGGCCGGATCAACAGCGCCGGTCGCCGGTCGAAGCGTCGCGCGCCTTCCTGCACCAGCTGGCTCAACGTCTCCACGCTGCAGTACCTCCTGGTTGCCGATCGATCAGTCGGGCACCTGTCGCGCCAGATCCGCCAGGATCCGCCCGACGCCCTCGCGCACGGGCGGATAGTGACTGAACACCATCACATCGACGTCCAGCGAGGCGAGTCGTTTCATCGCCCGTCGAGCGGCCACATAGTCATCACTGAACCGGGCGCTGGCGAAGGAGACCCTGCCGCGGCGTCGCTGGAGCGCGTCCCCGACGAACAACACCCGATCGCGTGCGCCGTACAGGCAGATGCTTCCCGGTGTGTGGCCTGGAGTGTGGATCACCTCCAGGCCTCCGAGGACCGAAAGGATCTCGCCGTCGCGGACGGGTGTGTAACCATGCAACGCCGGGGTGATGGCTGCGAAGAAGCGACCCCTGGACGGGTGGCGGAGCGCCGATCGCAGGCCTGTCCGCATGCCCTCCGCGTCGGCAGGGTGGATGAGGATCTCCACCCCGCGCTCGGCCAGCTCGCGAGCGCCACCGGCATGGTCCGGATGACCGTGCGTGCAGATGACCCTGGCCAGGTCGGCGATCGAGCGGCCACGAGAGGCCAGCGCGCGCTCGATCCGGCCCCCGGACCCGGCGAACCCGGCATCGATGAGGGTCGCCGGTCGCTCGTCGATGAGGTGTGCCTGGACGCGGGTCAGCCGGATGGCGTGGATGCCGGATGCGATCGGGGCGTCTATCGCGGTCATGCACGCAGACCGTAACAGGACGGCGTTCGTCGGCACGCTCCTGCCGACGGCTGGCAGCGGACACCCTTGGCCGAGCGGGCGATGGTCGCGCCGTCAAAGCGCCGGACCCCGCGTACCATTCCGAGGATGACCAGCCAGCCCCACGCGCGCCCACCGCTCGACGCCCCGGCCTCGGACTATCCGCGCGACTGGATCGCCCGCCATCTGGCGGAGGAACGTCGGACGAGTTCGCTCCTCGGCGAGATCCGCGAGGTCGTGTTCGGCGCCCAGGACGGCCTGGTCTCCACGCTCGCCGTGGTCGCGACGGTGGCCGGCGCGTCGGGCGACAGTTACGCCGTGATCGTGGCCGGCATCGCGACCGGCCTGGCGGGCGTCTTCAGCATGGCGGCAGGCGAGTACATCGGCAGCAAGAGCCAGCGCGAGATCTTCGATGCACAGGTCGGTGAGGAGCGCCACGAGATCGTCGAACGACCGGGTGAGGCCGAGGCAGAAGTCGCCTTCATGCTGGCCGAGGAGGGCCTGGGTGACGAAGACGCTGCGCGGGTCGCCGAGATCATGGCTCGCCACCCGGAAGTCCTCCTGCGGACGATGGTGACCCGCGAGCTGGGCATCCAGGTGGACGAGGCCCATGGTGGTGTCCTGCGCGGCTCCCTGTTCATGGGCGCTGCGTTCGGCCTGGGTGCCGCCGTCCCGG
Source organism: Candidatus Limnocylindrales bacterium (assembly GCA_046716225.1). Lineage (GTDB taxonomy): Bacteria > Chloroflexota > Limnocylindria > Limnocylindrales > CSP1-4 > SPCO01. The sequence goes on from JBKJXL010000347.1 coordinate 4,720, forward strand.
TCCTGCCGTTCCTGTTCCTGCCGATCACCGCGGCCCTTCCGACGGCCGTGGCGCTGACCGGCGCCGTGCTCTTCGGGATCGGTGTCATCAAGACGCGCTGGACCCGGCGTTCGCCGATCGCATCAGGCCTGGAGGTCCTCGCCCTCGCGGCGGTCGCCGGGATCGCCGGCTACCTGTTCGGGACGATCCTGCCGCAGTTGTTGGGCGTCGCCGGCATCTCCGCCTGAGGGGGGCTTGGCCAGAGACTCGCACCCGTCGTCGATCGCCGTCGGGAGATTCCCCCGTCCCCTCGCCGGCAGCGCCCCGCCCACCGCCCTCCCCGGCGAATCGCCCGAGGGCGATCGTCAAGGGACTAGCCGCCCGAGCCGCCTGAGCCGCTTGAGCCGCCCGAGCCCCCTCCCGGCAGGGGCCACCAGCGCCAGGTCATCGTGGCGACCAACGGCTCACCCGGCCGCACGACTGGCGGATCCCGCTCGACCGCCCCGGGCGGTCCCGTCTGTGGCTCCACGCAGATCCCATGTTCGGGCTGGGTGTAGACCACCCAGTGATCGCACGATGACGACACCTCGAGCGCCAACTGGCCGGGCCAGAGAAGGCGAGGCGGCGCCGCGACACCGGTGAAGCAGTCGTCCCACGGCCCACTCGTCGGGGGTACGAGGCGGCCCGTCGGAAGTCCGTCCGGACCACGCTCGTACATCCATCCGGGCTCGAAGGTGAGCTCCACGGCCCGGGACGCCCCCGCCGGTCGGTCCGCCGAGCCCGACAGGACGCGGCGGAACCACGGATGCCAGCCGATCGTGGCCGGCATCGGCTCTGTCGCCTCGAGGGTCAAATAGGCCTTCAGGCCCGCGCTGCCCAGCACGACACGCTGGCTCAGACGGCCGCTGAACGGCCAGTCGGTGCCCAGGTCGATCGACAGCCTTGCCTCGCCGTATCGCGGGCCGTGGATCACGTCATCCACCATCCACGTCCGGTCCAGGACCGTCCCGTGGATGGCGTGCGGCGGCAGGTTCAGCGGCAGCGCGTGGTCTCGCCCATCGAACGTGAATCGGCCACCCCGGATCCGACCGGCGAACGGGGCCATCGCGTAGCAGCCCCAGACGATGGGGCCCTGGCCCTCGGTCACCAGCAGTTCGGACCCAGCGACGGTCAGCGAGGTCATCCGTCCGCCGGCCCCCGGGTCGATCGCGAGACGCGCCGTGGCCGACTCGAGCACGATCGGGCCGGGCGGCGCGGGGGTCATGGCAGGCCGAAGGGTACGGCAATCGTGGATCGGCCGGCGAGGCTCAAGACCGGTGCTACCATCACCGACCTGCCATGACGACCGCTCGCGACCGCCCCCCGGAGGAAGCCGCGGAGGACACATCCTTCGCCCGCGGGCTGCGCCTGCTCCTCGCGGTCGCCGACCGCGGAGAGGTCCGCGCTGACGAGTTGAGCGCTGCCCTGGAGATGCCTGTCTCGACCGTCTATCGATACCTGCGGACCCTCGTCGAATTCGGCTTCGTGGACCGTACGGGCGGGACCTTCCGTCTCGGCCCGAAGCTGCTCATCGGGACCGGGGCCAACGTGACGAGCGAACAGCTCATCCGCCACGCGGACCCGGTCCTGCGACGACTGGTCGCCGCGACCGGCGAGACCGCCATCGTCGTTCGCCGGATCGGCCTGGCGTCCGTGTGCATGCACGCCATCGAGACCGCATCACCGCTGCGTGCCACGTACCAGACGGGATCGATGAGCCCGCTTCATGCCGGGGCGCCCGCCCGTGTCCTCCTGGCCTTCGCCCCGCAGGAGGTGCTCGACGAGGTCCTGTCGGGCGAGCTCGAACGTCTCACCGAGGACACCCTGGACGCTGACGCATTGCGCGACAGCCTCGGAGCGATCGTCCAGAGCGGCCTCGCCATCAGCGAAGGCGAACGCCTGCCCGGCACGGTCGCGATCGCGGCGCCAGTCTTCCGTGAAGACGGCATCGTCGGGGCGATCGCTGTGGTCGGTCCGTCGTTCCGCTGCGATGCCGGCTGGCGCGCGCGCTCGGCCCATGCCGTCCACGAGGCGGCCAGCACGCTGAACGCCGCGCTGGCAGAGGACCCGAACCTGTGAGGGGTGACCATCCTCTCATCATCCGGCTGACCACTGTCTCATGACATGGAAATCCGGCGCGTGATGCCCTATGCTGCACCGCGATGGACGCTCAGCCATGTTCCGGATTCGAGCGACTTCTGCCGGTCTCGGACCGGTACGCGCAGCTGCCCGTCGAGCGGGCATTCACCTGGGCTGACTGCCTCGATGGAGTCGCGCCCGGTGAGTGGTACATGGTGGCGTTCCGGTCCGTCCGTCGCCGGGACGCCGCCGAGGCCCGCCTGTGCGAGTACGACGACTGGGCGCACCAGGAAGCCATGACCGCGCCCGGCTTCGTCCACTACTTCAAGGGCCCCACCTCGAGTGACGGCACGTGCATGTCCTTCTGCCTGTGGGCAGATCGCCCCCTGGCGCGCGCGGCTGCGGGTCGCCCACGACATGCCGAGGCGGCGTCGCTGGCCCTGGAGATGTACGCGCAGTACGACCTGGAGTTCCATCGAGTGACGAAGGGCGCCGACGGGGCGTTCGCATTCGAGCCATACGATCGGCCGCCGACGCCGCGCGTCGCGTCCGGTTTCGCCGACTCCTGACCAGACTGGACCGACTCGTTCCCTGGGTCCGCGAGATCGGGCCCGGCCTTGCGCTGGCGGTCCTCATCGGTGTCGTCGCTCGCCTCTCGACGCTGCTCATCCCGTCGATCGTCGCGGAGGTCACGATCGCCCTCGTGATCGGGGCCGTCGTGGCCGCGGTCGTGGGTCCCGGGCGGCTGGTTCCGTTTGAGCCCGGTATCCGGTTCGCGGCCGGCCCCCTGCTTCGCGCCGGGATCGTGCTGCTCGGCGCGCGGCTGAGCCTTGGCGAGATCGCCCGCATCGGCCTGCCGGCGCTCGGGACGATCGTCGTCACGATGGCCGCCTCGCTCGCCCTCGTCCTACTGCTGGCACGCATCGTCAAGGTGGAGAACCGCTTGGCCGTGCTGCTGGCGGTCGGCTCCGCGGTCTGTGGCAACACGGCGATCGCGGCGACGGCACCGGTCATCGCCGCCAGACCTCGCGAAGTGGCGTATGCGGTCGCGACGATCACCCTGTTCGGGACGCTGGCGGTGCTGCTGTACCCGTCGATCGGACACGTCGTGGGCCTGTCCCAATCGTCGTTCGGGTTGTGGGCCGGCGTCGCGATCCACGACACCAGCCAGGTCGTCGCCGCCGGGGCCGCGTACGGACCGGCCGCGCTGGATGTCGCCGCCGTCGTCAAGCTGATCCGCAACGCCCTCATGGCGCCGTTACTGATGCTCATCGCATGGGGCTGGGCGTCGTACGGCGATGTGGCCGGCGACGCCGTCGCCCGTGCCCGACAGCCGCTGCGGCGCGCCATCCCGCCGTTCGTGCTCGGCTTTCTCGCCTTGGCGGCCCTTCGATCAGTCGGGCTGATCGGCCCGGACCTCGTTGCGACCCTCGACACGATCGCCAGGGCGTTCGTGCTGGTCGCCCTTGCCGGGATCGGCGCCTCCACCCGGTTCCGCGAGCTGGGTGAGACCAGCTGGCGCCCACTGGCCATCGGACTCGGGGTCGCGCTGATCGTGGGACTCGGCAGCCTGCTGGTCATCCAGACGCTTGGACTCGGTGCCGGCCTGGGGTAGGGACGCCCTGCTATCGTGCCGTCGTGGAGACCAGCCTGCTCAGCCCGCCCGAGTCGGACCTCCGTTCGCCCGCCGGACCGATCGAGGCGCGCTGGCTTGGGCGCAGCGACTACGTCGCCGCCCATGCGTTGC
>JBKJXL010000348.1:0-3578 GCA_046716225.1 Candidatus Limnocylindrales bacterium
CAAGATCGAGTACGGCGACACGGACACCGCGCCCTACGGGCTCGGCACGTATGCGTCGCGCTCCACGCCGGTCGCCGGTGCCGCCACCGCGATCGCATCGCGCAAGATCCGCGACAAGGCGCGCAAGCTCGCCGCCCACCTGCTCGAAGCGTCGGAGGACGACCTCGAGTGGGAGCCCGGCAAGTTCAGCGTCAAGGGCTCACCGGACCGGTTCAAGACGATCCAGGAGATCGCCTTCGCGGCCTACACCAATCATCCCGCCGGGATGGAGGCCGGCCTCGAAGCGGTCGACTACTACGACCCTCCCAACCTGACCTTCCCGTTCGGCAGCTACATCTGTGTCGTGGATATCGACAAGGGCACCGGCCGGGTCAACGTCCGTCGCTTCGTGGCGGTGGACGACTGCGGCAACATCATCAACCCGATGATCGTGGACGGCCAGATCCACGGCGGCCTCACGATGGGCCTCGCCCCGTCGCTGTACGAGGAGATCACGTACGACGAGCTGGGCAACAACCTGGCCGGCACATTCATGGACTACCTCGTCCCGACGGCCATGGAGACGCCCGCCTGGGAGGTCGCGAAGACGGTCACGCCGTCGCCGCACCACCCGATCGGCGCCAAGGGGGTGGGGGAGTCGGCGACCGTCGGCGCCCCGCCGGCCATCGCGAACGCCGTCGTCGATGCGTTGTGGCACCTCGGCGTCCGCAATATCGACATCCCGATCACGCCCCAGAAGGTCTGGGCGATCCTGCACGAGAAGGGGCTGGCCTAGCCCGCACGGGCCGGGTCACGCGTCATGACCGGACGGTCCGTCTTCGTCCGGGCCGCCGAACTCGAGGCGGCCGGGCGGCCATTCGTGGTCGCCACGGTCGTCGCGGTCCGGCGCCCGACCTCGGCGCGGCCGGGGGCGTCCGGCCTCGTCCATCCGGACGGCACCATCGAGGGCTGGGTCGGCGGCAGCTGCGCCCAGCCCGTCGTGGTCCGCGAGGCCTTGCGTTCGCTGACCGACGGCCAGCCGCGGCTCCTTCGCCTGAGCAAGGACGCACCCGCTGAGGGTCGTCGCGGCGACGGTATCGTCGAGCTCGTCATGACCTGCCACTCGGGTGGCACGCTGGAGATCTACGTGGAACCGCATCTGCCCGCCCCACTTCTCTGGATCGCCGGCACGACCCCGATCGCCGGGGCGCTCGCCACGCTCGGCGCGGCGGCGGGTTGGCGAGTCACCGTGTTCGATCCGATCGCGGATCCCGACGCGTTCCCGGGCGTGGAACGGGTGGTCGTCGGGACGGACCTCAAGAACCAGGACCCGGCGGCCGCGCCAGCGATCGTCGTGGCGACCCAGGGGATCTGGGACGAGGAGGCGACGGCGGCCGCCCTGTCCCGCGATGCGGCCTATGTCGGACTGGTCGCCTCGCCGACGCGCGCGGCCGTGGTCCGCGAGTGGCTGTCGGAGGAGACGATGCTCGGGCCGGAACGGATCGCCGCCCTTCGAGCGCCGGCCGGGATGGACCTGGGCGCCGAGACGGCCGAGGAGGTCGCCATCTCCATCCTGGCCGAGCTCGTCCAGGTCAGGCGGGGGACCGCCTCGTTCGTCGCGTCGCCCGGCCCGGCGACGCTGGCCGGCGAGGGCGGCGAGCTCCAGATGGCGCCGCCGGCGCCGGCGGTGGACGACATCGTGCTACTCGATCCGGTGTGCGCCATGACCGTGGAGCGGGCCCACGCGCGGCACCTCGCCGAGCACGATGGGGTCGTCTACGCGTTCTGCTCGATCGGTTGCCGGACGAGTTTCATCCGCGAACCCACCGCCTACGTCCCCGCCTCGGTATCATCGTCCGACTGACCCGGACCCCGCCGTCACCGCCCAGGAGGGCTGCATGAAGTTCGCAGGCTCCGTTCCGATCAACGCCTCGCGCGAGAAGGTCTGGGCGTTCGTCATCGACCCGGAACAGGTGGGCCAGTGCGGCCCCGGCGTGGAGAAGATCGAGGTCATCGACGCGACCCACTTCAAGGCCGTCGCCAAGGTCGGTATCGGGTTCATCAGCGCGCGTTTCAACGCCGACATGGAGTTCGCCGAACTCGAAGAGCCGAACCGGGCCCTGATCAAGGCCCACGGCCAGGCGCCCGGCAGTGCCGTGGACGCGACCGCCGAGATGCACCTGTCGGACGGCCCGGACGGCACGACCGTCATGGACTGGAACGCCGATGTGAACATCGCCGGCACCCTCGCGAGCGTCGGTGCGCGGCTGATCGAAGGCACGGCCAACAAGATGATCGGCCAGACCTTCGACTGCATGAAGGGCAAGCTCGAGGCGTAGCCGCGCCGAACGACGCCTGCGGCCCGCGGGGGTCCTGACAGGATCCAGATCGCGACGAACGAGCGTGGATCAATGCGAGAATCGACGATATCTGTCGATCTCGAGCACCACCACGAGGGTTTCGTGCGAGATGCGGTCCTGTGAGGAACGCAATGGCGCGGAGCGAACCGTCCGGTGCGGCCGTGGCTGCACGGGATCACCCGGCCGCGGCCGCCCTCGCTTCGACGAATCGCTTGATCTGCTGGAACTCCGTCGTCGCCTCTCGCTCGAACTCGCGCCTGACGAATGGCTCCAGGATGCGCAGCAGCCCGTGCGTCTTGGTGGTCGCCGAATATCGGAGGGTCGTGCCTTCCTCGCGCGGCTCCATCACGAACGAACCCTGGTACTCCAGCGAACCCTTCGATACGCTTCCGTAGGAGACCGCGCGTCCGGCCTGCACGTCGCTCACCTCGCAGATCATCTCGACGCGGCGACCCACTAGGTCGAATGACTCCTTGAAGCGGGTGCCGACACGGACCGGGCCTTCGGTGAGGACCTCCGTTCCGTGTACGCCCTTCTGCCACTCGCTGAGGTTGGCGAAGTCGGTCAGGTAAGCGTAGACGCGATCTGGGGTGGCATCGATGTCGATCTGACCCTGGAGCGCGATCATGAGCTGGTCCTCCTGGCGGACAGACGATGTCCGGAACGGTAGACCTTTGAGCGGCTCAGATGTCAAGCCTCGGCGCGATCCATACGGTTGACTGCGACAATCCCCGGATGGAGCGCCTGCACCGGGTCGTCGGACCCATCGCCACGAACGTCCACGTGCTGGCAGACCCACGGTCGCGTGAGGCGATCGCCATCGACACCGCCACGCCGTCGCTCGCCTGGATCGCTGACGAGCTCGCGGCGCGTGACTGGACGCTGAAACTGATCGTGTCCACCCACGGGCACTGGGATCACATCGGCGACAACGCCGCGGTCGCGGAGCACACCGGGGCGGACATCGCCGTCCACGCGCTCGACCGAGAGCGGCTGACGGACCCGCATCCCCTGTGGGCGCCGTTCGATATCGTGCCATCGGTGCCGGCCGTTGACCTCGCCGAGGGCGGCCTGATCCGGTTCGGGGAGCTCCGCCTGCGCGTCCTGCACACCCCGGGCCACACCGAGGGCTCGGTCTGCCTCCTCGCCTCCGACGACGGAGTCCTCTACAGCGGCGACACGCTGTTCGCCGGCGGATGGGGGAGGGTGGACCTGCCCGGCGGCGACCCAGGGCAGATG
>JBKJXL010000349.1:0-3425 GCA_046716225.1 Candidatus Limnocylindrales bacterium
GCGAGACCGGTCATGCCTTCCCGCCCGATCATGGCTGTATCCACCGACTCCCCGCCCTCATCGAGAGCCACGATGGACGCAACGCCGGTCGTCGGGAAGTAGACGAACCGAATCTCTTCGTTGGCGCCCTCCAACTCGGTAGGCCGTGGTAGATGGACCGTCTCGAGGGCGGGACGTAGACGGTCGAGCTCGGCGTCTGGTAGGCCCCGTAGCAGGCGATTCGCTCGTGGGTCGATCTCGGTGTCGATGGCTTGAACTCCACCCATGGCGCGCGGCGTATCTTCGTATGTCCGGTAGACTACAGACGACAGACCGACGCATCGACATGCTCTGTCCATCGCTTTCATCTCACTGGCGTGACAGAATCGAACCGACCTGGCTCTGATCCTCGAGCGCTCCCGACGACGGATGACGTCAGCGCTCAGATCGAGAGGGTCCAGAAGTGCTTACTGCTGGCGGCGAGGCCATGACTCTCCAGGACGGAGGACGCAACGCGTGGCGAAGGGCAAACGCGTAGAGCACGGTGCCGCGTCTGAACTGCTCGCCGATTGGCGGGCTGCCGCGCGGGATTCGGTCGGCGCCCACGAGGCCGCGTCCGTGGCCGCGCGGGCAGTCACGGCCGCCGCTGCGGCCGAGGAAGCCGCCGTGGAGGCACAGACCGCCGCCCGGGAGGCGAGGGACGTTGCCGTCCGAGCCAAGGAGGCCGCCGAGCGCGCAACGGCGGCGGCCAGCCTGGCGGCGGAGGCGGCCCAGATTGCTGCGGCGACGACGGAAGAGGACCAAGCGCGCGCGGATCAGACCGTGCTCGACGCGGACCAGGCCGAGGCAGATGCACGGGACCGTTTCCACGCCGCCCAGGAGGGTGGGTTTCCAAAGGACTGACCCGACGGTGTTCGACGAACCGGGGCGATGGGCGAGATGTGAGCCTTGCGCAGGATGCCGGCCAACTCGCGCGTTCCAACATCGACCAGAACATCATGCCGGGTTGACGTCAGCCGGGCGTTCAGTCGCGCGGCCGAAGGCCACGAGCGCGCCGGCGCTCGCGAGGGCCAGCAGAACGGCCCCGAGCATGGCCGCCATGAGGCCGACCGTGACCGACAGGAGCCCCATCAGCGGCGGGTAGACGATCGAGCCGGCGATCGCCATGCCGGTGAGGGACCCTCCGACCGACGCGGAGCGTTCCGGATACCGCTCGCCACCGAGGGCGATGATCATCGGGAAGATCGGGCCGGACGCGACGCCGGCCGCCGCAAAGGCCGCGATGGACAGCGGCAGGGTCGGCGCGAGGACGGCGACCGCGAGCAGGACCGCCATCAGCACGGTGCTCGCGATCGTGAATCGGAGATGGTCGAACCGATCGGCGACGGCCGACGAGATCAGGCGCCCCACGGTCAGCCCGGCCCAGTACAGCGACAGCGCGAGCGTGGCCGTCGATAACGGTGCCGGCTCGAGGAAGCGAACGAGCCAGTTCGACACGCCGACCTCGGAGGCGACGTACACCGCGATCGCGATCCCGAGGAGTAGCAGCGGCCCGGTCAGCAAGCGGCGTCTCGCCGCGACACCCGGCGTGGTGACCCCGCTGCCCGAGGCCTGGCCCGGCCGCAGGCCGCTGGGCATCGGAACGATCGCATACGCGACGACGAGCAGCGTCACCATCGCTCCCGACACGATGGCGATGGTCTGCCACGGGACACCGCTCTCGACCAGCGACCCGACGACCAGCGGCGCGGTCAGGGCCCCGACGCTGAACGAGACGTGGAGCAGGTTCATCGCCCGGCCGCGTCCGTCGCGGTAGACATCCAGGACGAGGCCGTTCGAGCCACCGTCGAGGCAGCCCGCGCCGATCCCGGCGACCGTCGCGGCGGCGATGAACACGACCCACGATGGCGCGAGACCCAACCCGGCGACGCCGACGCCATGGATCAGGACGGCCCCGCCAAGGATGAGCCGACGACCGAACCGTTCGGTCAGCGGGCCGCCCCCGAACGACCCGGTGGCATAGGCGAGGCTGTAGGCAAGGTAGATCAGCCCGACCCCGGCATCGGTCTGGTCGAAGGTGTCCTTGATCGAGCGCACGAGCGACGGGACCAGCAGCCCGGTCCAGCCGATCGCGAACAGGGTCAGGCACCCGACGATGCCGGCTGCCAGCCGCCCGCGCGCGGTCACCGGTTCGATCCGTGGATCTCGACGTGGAGGACCATGGGCGCGATTGTGTCAGCGCGACCGGTATGCCGCGGTAGGTACGCTACGGCGATGCACGAGACCCGCCCCCGGAGCGCACTCCCGGTCCATCGATCCGGCGGATGTTCGAGCGCCTCTCCCTGATCGGTGTCGCGCCCGCGGACTCGGGACGAGATTCGCGCCCAGCTGGCACGGATCTGCCCTCGCTAATCTATTGCCTTTGTGATGCAGCCAATATACCATTCCTCGCAGATCTCGTCCTACTGCCCTCAACGTCCATCTGGTTCTTGGAGGAATCGTCATGACCTGGTCCGGGATCTACCCGTGGCTTCTCGTGTCGCACGTCCTGTGCGTCTTCGCATTCCTCGCGATCCACGGCGTCTCGATGGGGGTGTGGTGGCGGGTTCGCCGGGAACGCGACCGGACCAGGCTCGTCCCGTTGCTCGAGCTGTCGAGCGCCTCGATCATCCCGATGAGCATCGCCGGACTGCTGCTGATCGTCAGCGGGATCCTGGTCGGGATCGCGGGCGGGTGGTGGTTCAACGGACAGTGGTGGCTGTGGGTATCGATCGGTCTGCTGGTCGCGATCGTCGCGGTGATGACCCCGCTGGTTGCGATCCCGATGACGGAGATGCGCAGGGGTCTCGGGATGCCCAGCGCGGCCGATGTGAAGGCGGGGATCAGCCCGGTGCCGGTCGATGACGCCACACTCGACCGCCTGCTGCTCGATCGCCGGCCGCTGGTCGGGGCGTCCATCGCGTTCGCCGGGATCGTCCTCATCACGTGGTTGATGGAATCGAAGCCGTTCTGATGGGCCGCCACAGCGGCGGCGGGAGGGAGGGATGGTGACCGCGTCGGTCGTTGCGACACCCTTGGGTGAGGCGCTCGACCTGAGCGGCTTCGGCCGACGGTCGGCCCAGGCGGCCGCCGCCTTGACGATCGGGGGAGTGGTGTCGCTCGCCGTGTTCTTTGCGACGGGCGAGCCGTGGGCACTATCGACGACGGCGTCTCGATCGCGCTCGCAGCGACAACCGTACCCATCGCGATGGTGACGCGCCTCGTCGAACACCCGGGCGTCGGGCTGCTCCTCGTCCGGTCGTCGGAGTGGGCGCGATGGCCATCGGTAGCGAAGGCGTCCGCTTCCTCGTTCAGGATCGCGTGGAGGGTAACGACCCGACGACGCTATCGGCGAGCACACGATCAAGAGCCTCAAACGCGAGGACGCGATGACGCATGCCCCCGAC
>JBKJXL010000350.1:0-3417 GCA_046716225.1 Candidatus Limnocylindrales bacterium
CTTGCCGTCCGATCACGATTCACCGGCCACATAGGAGTTGCCCCGCTTTCATGGACGGTTGGTGTGGCCACGAAACCGGGTCAACTCCACACCGGCGATCCGCCACGATCCGACTAGCCGTCCAGGCCCAGCGGATATCACGAGGGTCGCTCGGATGCGGCAGAGGGCTGCCTACGCGATCTCCGAGGACCGGTGAACATAGCTGGGAACGTTCCTGACGGGCTGCGGTTCGACTCGAACGTTCACTTTGGATAGTGAAGCCGCGAGACCTCTCGCCCCGACCAAAGCACCTTAATGTCCCGGTCTCTGTTTCTGGCGTCTTTTCTTGCGCGCCTCCGCTGTGTCGGTGTGGGCCAGACGCGAGCATATACACGCGCTCCCGCGCCCCACGGGTCCCAGGCGTCGCGCGCTCAAAGCGGATTGCCTGGACGCGTTCCCAGAGGTCGTCGTCCAGGGGATGCGCACCGATCGAATGGGCTCGAGCGTCGCGTGCGGATCGAGGGCGACGACGACCGAACCCCAGTTCCGATGGCCCGCGATCTCGCCGTACGCCACTCGATCGCGCGGCAGGGCATTTGGCGGCACTATCGAATTGTCGGCGGCCCACCGTCAGGACCGTGTGCGGCGGCATCCGTCGCCTCGAGTTGCTGACAACAATCAGCCACGTGCGCCCGGCGAGAGACGAGACTTCAAGGTCGTCGACGGGCGCGACTTCCTGGCGGAGTTGTCCGATCTCGCCGTTGGCAGGACCGGTAGGTCCAACAATTCGTCAATCATCTGCATCCCTCATTTGGAGAGTGGTTCAACGGAGCTCGAGGCCCCCCAGCGGGCGATGTCAGGCGTGACAGGAAGAGGTCCTTGAAGCCAGCGACGTCCACGGCGGTCGCGACACGGGCGTTCGGAGCCGTGCTCGGCCGCATGATGGCGAGGCCACGGTCCGCAACCATCTGTCCACGCGTCAGCCTGCTGCGTTCCTCGACGGCAACGACTGCAGGCTCGAAGGTGACCAAGCCTGGATCGATCAAGGCGGCGAGCGCGAGCGGGTCGTGGAGCGCGCAGCCGTCACGGTATTCCGGACGATCCGGAAACGCGCGACCAAGAAAGTCGATCCACGGGAGGGCACGGTCGGCGATCCACATCGCCAACGCCGTTGGTTGCATCTTCAGCCGGTCGACGTCGGTTTTGGTCAAGAAGACCTGCATCGTGACATCGAGTCCGACGATGTCGATCGTTGCGCCCGACCGGAGAACGACATTGGCCGCGACCGGATCGACGTACATGTTGAACTCGGCGACGGTCGTCATGTTCTGGGCTAGCACTGTCGCGGCACCGCCCATGATCACCACGCTGGCCAGGTCACGGGAGACCGACGGATCGCGATGAATGGCGGCTGCAAGGTTGGTAAGGGGACCGATCGCGACGAAGGTGATTTCTCCTGGGTTCGACCTGACGAGATCCACCACGAGGTCGACCGCATGGCGATCGTGCACCTTTCGCGCGGTCGGTCCAACCCCTGCCGCTTGTTCTCCGTTCCCAAGCGCTCGCGAGAAGGCATCGCGGATCGACCGCATCGACCCGCGCAGTGGCCGATCCGACCCTCGGGCGACGGGAACGGCTGGCGCGCCGACCACATCGAGGAGACGAAGAGCATTCGCCGTCCCGACGTCCACATCGACGTTGCCGTTGACTGTCGTGATCGCTTCGACCTTCAGCTCTGGGGAGTGCAGGGCCAGAATGATCGCCAAGCCGTCGTCGATATCGGCCCCCGGCGTCCCAATTCCCGGATCGGTGTCGAGGATGATCCGCTTCGTCGTAATCTGATGGCCTCCTTCGTGATTCCGCTCACGAGCGGCACGCGTCCCCGAGACATCGGCGCACGAGCGGTGAGCGTGCCGAACGTTGCGCGCCTCGCAGTCGCTAACGCTGCGATCCGCACGGCGCTCGGCAATGAGCAAAGCTGGGTGCAGCGACGGTCAATGTGGCGCTCGCAGCGAGCGCCAGCCCGCGTCTCATATACCTCATGGTCAAGCTCCTGTTTGGATGGATCGGAAAAGGGGCGCTAATCCTTGCTGCCGCTCAGCGATGCCGACGCGACGAAGTAGCGCTGCAGCGCCAAGAGGATGACCGCGGGGATGGCCGCGAGGATCGCGGTCTCCGCGAAGACTCTGCCCGGATCACTGCCAAAAGCGCCGAACGACTTGGCGATAGCCACCGGAGCGATGTCAAGATCGCGCTTGTTGACGATCAATATTGGCCAGAGGTAGGCGGACCACGTGGTGAGAAAGAGAATCAGGCCGGCACCGATGAGAGCTGGTCGGCTCAGTGGGACATAAACCGACCAAAACACGCGCCACCAGCCGGCGCCGTCGATCCTGGCAGCCTCAGACAGTGATGTCGGAATGCCCAGGAAGAACTGACGCAGTGTGAAGACCGCAAGACCACTGCCGAGACTCGGAAGAATCAGGCCAGCGTAGGTATTGGTCAGGTCCCAGGAGGCGAAGGCACGCGACAGAGGGATCGCGACCGCCTCGAAAGGAACCAAGAAGCTAAGCAGAATCACGCTGAACATCAGCCCTCGACCCGGGAAAGGAATTGCCGCTAGGGCGAAGGCTGCGGCCGCCGCGAGAAAGAGACCGAGCGCGAGCGTCACAGCGCTCACTAGGACGCTGTTGAAGAGACTGAGACCGAATCCATGGCTGAAAGCCGACTCGAAGTTGGCCAACGTCAACCCGCGCGGCACCAAGGTGTCCCACGACAACGTCGCGCTTGATGCCGCAGTCTCCGCGGCGGTCCGGAAGCTACTCGCCAGAAGCCATGCGACCGGGGCAAGGAACAGCAAGGTGATGAGGAGGGCAACAACGGTCAGCAGGCCGCGGAACAGCGTGCGACGGCCGCGACGTCTCCGCGGAGAGCCGACGGTTTTCATCAGTCCTCCTTCGTTCCGAGCAGCCGGAACTGGACGAAGACGATCACGATCATGATCGCGAGGAGCACGACGAGCTCCGCAGATGCGAGGTACGGGTCGGTGAGCACGTAGGTGCGATTGAAGACGTCGTACATCAGGAATGAGGTCGAACCCTGTGGCCCCCCACCAGTCAGGATTTGCGACGGCGCGAACAGGACAAAGTTGGCCACTGTGTCTGCGACTAGCACGAATAGCAGCGGCCGCTTGAGAAGTGGGAGCGTGATCGACAGGAAGGTCCGCAGCGGACCCGCGCCATCGATCTTCGCAGCCTCGTAGTAGTGCTCGGGATTGTCGTCGAGACCAGCAATCAGGAAGATCATCCAGTAGCCGATCCCGATCCAACTCGCGATCAGGATGATGCTAGGCATCGCTTGATCTGCACTCGTGAGGAAGGGCTGCGCTGGGATCCCAACGACATCGAGGGCGCCATTGATCAGCCCGGTGGGCCTCAG
>JBKJXL010000351.1:0-3641 GCA_046716225.1 Candidatus Limnocylindrales bacterium
CGGATTGGCCGGCTTAACCCAATCGGCATCCCCGGGCCCCGGGGCCCGGGGGATGCCGCATCTTCCGGTACGAGGCCATCGTCCGAGTGCTGAAATTCATCGTCCGGAGATTCATCGGCGCGATACCGGTCCTGTTCGGCCTGTCCATCCTTGTCTTCGCGGTCATCCATCTCATCCCGGGAGACCCGGTCAAATCCCTGCTCGGGCAACACGCCACGCCGGAGCTGACAGCCGAGATCATGGCCCGGATGGGCCTGGACAGGCCGCTCTACGAGCAGTACTTCCTCTACATGTCGCAACTGCTGCAGGGCGATCTCGGCAAGAGCGTGATCAACAACCGCGCTGTCGTCGACGAGTTGCTCTCACGCTTCCCCGCCACCATCGAGCTGACCACGGGAGCGATGCTGTTCGCGATCGGCATCGGCGTGCCGCTCGGTCGATGGGCCGCCCGCCACACCCAGAAGCTCGGCGACGGCGTGGTCACCGTCATCTCGCTCCTCGGCGTGTCCATCCCGATCTTCGTCCTCGGCTACACGCTCCAGTACGTCTTTGCAGCCCAGCTGCAGTGGCTGCCCGCCAGCGGGCGGATCGATCCGAGGATCGGCGTGGAATTGCAGACGAACTTCATCCTGATCGACTCGCTCCTGTCGCTTGACTTCGAGGCATTCTGGGACGCGATCCGCCATCTCATCCTGCCCGCCATCGCCCTGGGCACCATCCCGCTCGCCATCATCACGAGGATCACGCGCGCCTCCGTCCTGGACGTGGCCAACGAGGACTACGTCCGGACGGCACGAGCCAAGGGCCTGACCGAGAAGCGGGTCAACTCGCGCCACGTCATGCGCAATGCGTGGTTGCCCGTGGCAACGGTCATCGGCCTCCAGGTGGGCGGGCTGCTGGCCGGCGCGGTCATCACGGAGACGGTCTTTTCCTGGCCGGGCGTGGGCAGCTACATCGTCAATGCGATCCAGGACCACGACTACCTGGTCGTGCAGTCCGTCATCCTGATCTTCGCGATCATCTTCCTCGTGGTGAACCTGATGGTCGACATCGCGTACGCGTTCCTCAACCCACGGATCCGGTACTCCTGATGGCCTCGATCACGACTCCGGCCGGGACACCACTGCCCAGGACCGTGCCCTCGCGCGCCAGCCGCGGGCTGTGGCGCGACGCCCTTGGCCGGCTGCTTCACAATCCGATCGCGATGGTCGGCCTGGCCATCATCGCGGTGTTCGTCCTGGTCGCGATCTTCGCGCCGCTCATCGCCCCGTACGATCCGATGGAGCGCGATCCCGGGCAGGTCTTCGTGCCGCCGTCGTCCGACCATCTGATGGGCACGGACCGCCAGACGCGCGATGTGTTCTCCCGGATCATGTACGGCGCCCGGATCAGCCTGATCGTCGCCGTGGGGTCGGTCGTCATGGGCCTCGCCATCGGCGGGACGATGGGAGCGGTGGCCGGGGCGTTCGGAGGCCGGGTCGACACGGTCCTCATGCGGATCACGGACGTGCTCCTGGCGATCCCCGGCATCCTCCTCGCCATCGCCATCGTCGTCGCGCTTGACCGCGGCCTGCCGCAGATCATGTTCGCCGTCGCGGTCACGAACGCGCCGATCTTCGCGAGGATCCTGCGCGGCAGCATGCTCTCCCTCCAGGGGTCGGACTATGTGATGGCCGCGCGCTCGATCGGGGCGCCCACGAGCCGCATCCTGTTCCGGCACCTGCTGCCGAACTCGCTGACCGCCCTGATCGTGGCTGCCACGCTTGCGCTCGCCACCGCGATCATCGACGTCGCGGGACTGGGGTTCCTGGGCCTTGGCCCGGCCGACCCGAGGATCCCGGAGTGGGGCACGATGCTGACCGACGCGTCGAGCTTCTACCGCCAGGCCCCGTGGATCATCGTCTTCACCGGCGCGGCGATCTCGATCGTGGCGATCGGGTTCAATCTCCTCGGCGACGGGATGCGTGAAGCGCTCGACCCGAGGCTACGACGATGATCGGGTCGAACCCGGTCGCGGTCGCGGCCGCCCGGCGCCGCGACCAGGGAGGACCACCCCTGCTCTCGATCCAGGATCTGGTCGTGCGCTTCCGCACCCGCGAAGGGACCATCCATGCCGTCAATGGTGTGACGTTCGACCTCGAGCCCGGCGAAACGCTCGGCCTGGTCGGTGAGTCCGGGTGTGGCAAGAGCGTCACGAGCCTGGCCACGCTCCGGTTGCTGCCCCAGCCGGCCGGCAGGATCGAAGGGGGCCGGGTCATGTTCGACGGGATCGATCTCGGGTCGCTGTCGGAGCGCGACATGCGAGATCTTCGCGGCCGCGAGATCGCGATGATCTTCCAGGACCCGATGACCAGTCTGAACCCGGTCCTCACGATCGAGGAACAGCTGGTCGAGACCATCCAGGCCCACAGGAAGGTCGAGACTGCCGAAGCTCGGAAGCGGGCGATCGAGCTGCTGGCGATGGTCGGGATCCCGGAGCCGGAAGGGCGCCTGAAGAGCTTCCCGCACCAGTTCTCGGGCGGGATGCGCCAGCGGGTGATGATCGCGATCGCGCTGGCGCTTGAGCCGCGCCTCATGATCGCCGACGAACCCACGACAGCCCTCGATGTGACGATCCAGGCCCAGGTCCTGGAGATCCTGCGCCGATTGACCGAGGACTCGGGCACGGCCCTCATCCTGATCACCCACGACCTCGGCGTCGTCGCCGGCATGACCCAGCGGATCAACGTCATGTACGCGGGCTTGATCGTCGAGGCCGCGACGACGCATGAGCTCTTCGCCGACCCGTCGCACCCGTACACGATCGGGCTGCTGCACTCCATCCCGCGCATGGACGCCGAGGAGCGGCCCGAAGCCCTGATCCCGATCGAAGGGACACCGCCGGACCAGCGTCGGCCCGTCACCGGTTGCCCATTCGCGCCCCGGTGCGCGTGGCGGCTCCCGGCGTGCTGGAGTGAGAATCCAGCCCTCGCCCCGATCCACCCAGGTGAACGGGTCGTCCAGACCGGTCCCGGGGCGACGCACCGCATCGCCTGTCACAACCCGCCGACGACCGCGGAGGCCGTCGCGGGGCGTCCGCTGCGCGACGGGTTCGTGGCGGCGCCGCCGCCTGCGGACGCGGGTCAGTTCCCGGACGAGTTCATGGATCCGGCTGCGCTGGTGGGCGATGAGACGGCGATCATGACCGGGGACCAGGGGTTCGTCTCGCCCTCGCCGAGCGCCGCCGGGCTGCCGCTGCCACCCGAGGAGCGGATGTGACCCCCGACCCGACCTCACCTGCGCCCATGCCGCCGCGCCTGATGGCGCCGGCCGTGGCCCCAAACGCCGGCGATGGTGAGCTCCTGCGCGTCGAAGACGTCAAGGTCTGGTTCCCGATCAAGGACGGGATCGTCATCGAGCGTCACGTCGGCAACGTGCGCGCCGTTGACGGCGTCAGTTTCTCGATGCGTCGAGGGGAGACCCTCGGGCTCGTCGGCGAGTCGGGTTGCGGCAAGACGACGATCGGGCGGACCATCATCCGCCTCTACAAGCCCACGACCGGTCGAATCATGTTCGACGGTGTCGATATCGCCGGTCTCGAGGGCAACCCGCTCAAGGGGATGCGCCGTCGGATGCAGATGGTGTTCCAGGACCCGTACGCG
>JBKJXL010000352.1:0-11640 GCA_046716225.1 Candidatus Limnocylindrales bacterium
ATGGTGCGAGTCGGCGAGGTCCGCGACCCGGACCCCGCCACCCACGCGGTCTACGACGACCTGTACCGATCCGTCTATCGGCCGATGTACGACCGCCTGAAGCCCCTCTATCGCGAGATCCGCCGGATCACCGGCTATCCCGCGTTATAGGGGTCGCGACTATTTGCCGAAGAGGGAACGGATGCCGGGCTGGTTCAGGTAGTACAGGATCGCGCCGTCGATCCCGATCGAGATGATGGTGCTGATGATGCTCGTGTTCGCGATGCCGATCTGCTGCACGAGCGCGAGGACGATCCCGGCCGCCGCCACGACGATGCCAAGGGGCCAGCCCCACGGCTTCAAGGTCCAGAATGCCCACGCGAGGGCCAGGCTCAGGCCCGCGTAGGCCAGGATGGCGAGGCCGAGGATCGCGCCCGCGCCGCCAAAGACTGCGGCACCGAGGCCCATGACGACGAAGCCACCCAACAAGCCGAACACACCGCCGAGTCCGGCGAGGATGCTGAGGATGGTGATCCCGGTGGGTCGCGCTGCTGCTGGTGCTGACATATCGGTCGTCGCCTCCATGCGAACCGGGCCTGGCCTTGGGCGGCCAGCGTCGGCTCGGTCATCATCCTAGCGACTGGATCGCAGCTGGCAATAGGGCGAACGCCCTCGTCGTGGCGTGCACGCATCGAGCCCGATTGACAGAACGCCTGTTCGGCCCCATCATCGGGGACGTTCGTCAGAGACGGTACCGGTCTGAGGCCTCCAACGAAGCTCCCGACGTACCGCCCGAACACATCGATACCGCGAACCGGGTCCCGACACGACCTGCGAGCGCGACACACCGACTGCGCAGCCGATGGCCATGAACCGCCAGGGCGCGCACCAGAAATGAGCACAGCACCCATGTTGTCCCGTACCGCCACATCGTCCATCGCTGGCCGTGGCTCCTCCATGCGACGCCTTCGTCGGCGCGCCGCGGCCACGTCGGCCGCCTACCGACCGTATTGCGGCACGAACGGCTGCACCAGCTTCCTCGTCATCGACGGGGAGGGCCGGAGTGCCCACTGCCCCATCTGCGGGTACGAACGCCGCCTGTCCTGACCAGACGGGCCTGACCGTCAGGCTGCGCCGAACGCGCGCTCAAGTCGAGCGCGCTCCGCGATCGGATCGAGCGGACGCCGATGCTGGCGACCCGTCGGCGCCTCGCTGTTCAGCCGGGCGATCGCCCGATTCGCCGCCTCCACGAGGCGCTCATGATCGGCGACGAGCCGCGGGCGAGCGACGGTCCTGACCGTGGGCGCCCGCACGACCAGCGCCTCGAGCTGATCCAGGAACGTCCTCGCCTCCTTGTCCGCTTCGATCCATGGCGGCCCGATCCCCGCGTTGCGCAGCATCCGATGGGCCATCGCCCACTCGCCCGCGAGACTGTCGTCCGCCAGTGGGAGGCGCTCGCCCTGATGGGGCAGGTCGTCGAATGCGCCGGCTTCGGCGGCTTCGCGGATCTGCCGCTCGATCAGGCTCTCCCAGTCCGGGCCGATCTGTCGGTTCCCCGCACCGTCGCGTCGCTCTGGGCTCATGCGCCGATCGTACGCCACCGTGACAGGCAAGCTGTCGGAGCGCGCTGGTAGGGTTCGCCCGTGCAGCTCGCGACCGACGGGACCCTCATCGTCAGCGCCACGGACCTCGTCGGCTACCTGGCCTGCGACCACCTGGCGACACTCGAACTCGGCCGCGTCATGGGCCGCTGGGGGAAGCCGACCCGCCGGGACGATCCGACGATCGCCCTCATCCAGGAGAAGGGCGATCTCCACGAGGCGCAGTACCTCGCCGAGCTCCGCGCGAGTGGGCTGCGCGTCGTCGAGATCCCGAAGGACGATCTGCGGATGCCGGATCAGCTTCGAGCCGCCCAGGCCACGACGGCCGCGGCGATGCGCGACGGGGCCGACGTCATCTTCCAGGCCACCTTCTTCGACGGCCGCTGGCGCGGCCACGCCGACTTCCTGTTCAAGCGCCCGGACCGACCAAGTCCCGTCCTGGGATCGTGGAGCTACGACATCGCCGACACGAAGCTCGCCAGGTCCGTCAAGGGTGGCGCCATCCTGCAGATGTGCGTCTACGCGGACCTGCTCGCGGCGGTCCAGGGCATCGCCCCTGAGTGGCTGTACGTCATCACCGGCGATGGCGTCCGGCACCCCCACCGGACCGACGACTTCTCCGCGTACTTCCGCTATGTCCGGGCGCGCTTCGATCAGCGCGTCACGAGCGGCCTCGCGGGCGCGGAGGCCGGGACCTATCCGGATCCGGTGGACCACTGCCGGGTCTGCACGTGGTACCCCGACTGCATCGACCGGCGTCGCGCAGACGACCACCTGTCGATCGTGGCGGGCATGCGTCGCCTCGATACGGAACGGCTGACCGAGGCCGGGATCCCGACGCTCGCGGGCCTCGCGGTCCTCGAGCCCACGCGGCCGATCGACGGCATCGCGAGCCCGCAACTGACCCGGATCCGCGAGCAGGCACGGCTCCAGCTCCAGTACCGGACGACCCGGGTGCTCGCGGCCGAGCTCATCGCGCCGGATCCCGCCGATCCGGGGCGTGGTCTCGGGCTCCTGCCGACGCCGTCTCCCTGGGACATCTTCTTCGACATCGAGGCAGATCCGTGGGCGACCGAGGTCGGTCTCGAATACCTGCTGGGCGTGGTCGAGGAGGTCGACGGGGAGCCGGTCTATCGAACGTTCTGGGCGATGACCCAGGAGGAGGAGAAGGTCGCCTTCGAACGGTTCATCGCCTTCCTGATGGACCGGCTGGACGCCCACCCCGAGATGCACGTGTATCACTACGGTGGCTACGAATCGGGCGCCATCAAGCGCCTGATGCAGCGCCATGCGACCTGCGTCGACGAGGTCGACCGCCTGCTCCGCGGCGACGTCCTGGTCGACCTGCTGAATGCGGTTCGCCAGGGGGTCCGGGCGTCGGTCGAGTCCTACTCGCTCAAGCAGATCGAGAAGTTCTACATGCCGGCGCGCGAAGGTCCGGTCACCGAGGCGGGCTTCAGTGTCGTCGCTTTCGAGACGTGGCTCAGGGAGCGTGACCAGACGATCCTCGACGGGATCGCCGACTACAACCGCGACGACTGCGTGTCGACGTGGATGCTCCGGGCGTGGCTCGAGGATCGGCGGTCGGAAGCGGTCGCGCGCTGGCCGGAGCTGGCATGGGAGCGGCCGGTGGCGACCGTGAAGGATCCCTCGGCCGCGGTGACCGACTGGATCCGGAGCGTTGAGGAACGCGTCCAGGGCCTGACGGCGGATCTCGCCTCGGACGACCTGGGACCCGATGCGGAAGCCCGCCGCCTGCTCGCGGACCTGCTGGACTGGCATCGCCGCGAGGAGAAATCGCAGTGGTGGCGCTGGTTCGAGTTGAAGGACGACCTGACGGTCGAGCAGCTCGTCACCGAGCGCGACGCCCTGGCCGGCCTCGAGTTCGTGGACGAGAAGCCGGGCGAGGGCGTGATGCTTCACCGGCGCTACCGGTTCGAGCCGCAGGATCACGGGTTCGACCCGGGTGACCAGCCGATCGATCGAGCCACCGGTAAGGGGGCCGGGACGATCGTGGTGGTCGACGACGCACGGGGCATCGTCGAGTTGAAGCGATCGCGCTCGTCCGAGTGGCCACACCCGGTCGCCCTCATCCCGATGGCTCCCCTCGAGAGCAGGCCCCAGCGCGCCGCGCTGCTGCGCGTCGCCGACTCGGTCATCGCCCGTGGGATCGACGGGGAGGGGCCCTATCGAGCGGTCCGCGACATGCTCCTTCGAGTGCCTCCGCGACGACGGCCCTCGAGCGGCTCCGCGCTCGTGCTGCCCGGGGACGACGTCCTGCAGGCTGCTCGCCGCCTCGCGCTGGAGCTCGATGGTGGCGTGCTCCCGATCCAGGGGCCACCCGGGACCGGCAAGACGTACGCCGCGGCGCGGATGATCGTGGACCTGGCGGCGGCGGGCCGGACGGCCGCGATCACCGCCCAGTCGCACAAGACGATCAGCAACCTCCTGGAGGCCGTCGTGGCCGCGGCGGCGGAAGTCGGTCGCCCGATCCGGGCCATCCAGAAAGCGGGCGAGGACGATGCGCACGTCGGCCATATCGACGGGGTCACCCGCATGGGCGACAACGCGGCGGTCGCCGCCGCGCTCGCGGCCGATGCCGCCGACGTGATCGCCGGCACCCCGTGGCTGCTGGCGCGCGACGAGTTCGATGCCGGCGTGGACGTGCTGTTCGTCGACGAGGCGAGCCAGATGTCACTGGCGAATGCCGTAGCCCTCGGCACGTGCGCCCGATCGATCGTCATCATCGGGGACCAGAACCAGCTGCCGATGGTCAGCCAGGGGGTCCATCCGGGCGGGGCCGCCGCGTCGTCGCTGGAGTATCTAGTGGGCGAGGGTCCGACCGTCGCCCCAGACCGTGGTCTGTTCCTCGAGACGTCGCGTCGCCTCCACCCGGACATCAATGCCTTCATCTCGCCGGCGTTCTACGCAGGTCGGCTCGAGACGCACCCGGACACGGCGCGGCGCGCGGTCGAGGGCGACGATCCCACCCTGTCCGGGACGGGCGTCCGGTGGGTGCCGGTCGAACACTCCGGCAACGGCCCGCGATCGCGCGAAGAGGCGACGATCGTCGCGGACGCGGTGGAGGCGCTGACCGGGATGATGTGGCGCGACAGCGACGGCCTATCGCGGCCGATCGCCCTCGAGGACGTCATCGTCGTCGCGCCCTACAACGCCCAGGTGGCCGAGATCCAGGCGGCGCTGGAAGTCCGCCTCGGCCGGCGAGGTAACGTCGGGACCGTGGACAAGTTCCAGGGCCGCGAGGGCATCGTCGCGATCTACTCGATGGCCAGCTCGAGCCGCGAGGACGCGCCGCGCGACATGAGCTTCCTGTATTCGAGGAACCGCCTGGACGTAGCGATCTCGCGCGCGAAGTGCGTCGCCCTGCTGGTCGCCTCACCGACCCTGCTGGAGGCCGGCTGTCGGACGCCCGAGCAGATGCGGATGGTGGACGCCCTGTGCCGCTTCGTCGAAGTCGCCGAACGTCAGTCCGACGAGCTCGCGCCGCCCCTGGACTGACTGGCGCCGCTATCCTCCGTCGGCATGACTGCCGCCGCCCTGGACGACCCGACCCTCGATCGCCTGCGCACGCGGACCGTGCGGACGCTGCTGGCGAGCGTCGCGCTCGGGAGTACGGGTCACATCGCGGCCGTCACGGTCGCGACCGTCGTGGCGGCCGAGCTGGCCGAGAGCGACGCCTGGAGCGGGATCCCGGCCACGGCCGTCGTGCTTGGCGCCGCCGCGGGCTCGACACTGCTGTCGCGATTCATGTCGAGCCACGGTCGACGGAACGGGCTGACCCTTGGGTACGTGATCTCCGTCATCGGTGCCCTCATCGCCGCCGGCGGAGTCATCGCGCCATCCTTCCCGCTCTTCCTGGCCGGGACCATCCTGATCGGGTTCGGTAACAGCGCAAACCAGCTGTCGCGCTATGCCGCTGCAGACCTGTACGAGCCGGATCGCCGCGCCTCGGCACTGAGTTTGGTCGTCTGGGGTGCCACGGTCGGGGCGGTCATCGGCCCGAACCTGGTCGCTCCGGCCGGCGCCGTGGCGGTGGCCGCGGGCCTGCCGGCCCTGTCCGGCGCCTACCTCATCCCGATCCTGTTCGTGGCGCCGGCGGCCATCCTGACGTTCGTGCGCCTACGTCCAGACCCATACGAACTCGCCGATCTGTCTGACGCGAACGAACGCGACCTTGCGCCCGGGACCACGTCGCTGGAGTGGCTGCTGCGTCGGCCGCACGTGCCGGCGTCCATCGTCGCGCTCATCGCCGGACAGGTCGTGATGGTCCTGATCATGACGATGACGCCATTGCACATGAGCCTGAACGGCCACGGCCTGGAGGCGATCGGCGTGGTCATCAGCGCCCACGTGTTCGGGATGTTCGCCCTGTCCCCCGTGTCGGGTCGCCTGACCGATCGATACGGCAGCCAGCGGGTCATCGTCGCAGGCCTGGCCACGCTCGCCGCGTCCGCGGTCCTGTCCGCGCTGGCGCCGCCCGACGGTGGCGCCCTGCTCCTGATGGCCCTGTTCCTGCTCGGGTTCGGCTGGAGCCTGGGTTACGTCGCAGGCTCCGCGCTGTTGACCACCGGACTCTCACTCTCGGAACGGACCCGCCTGCAAGGTCTCACGGACGCACTGATCTGGAGTTCAGCCGCGGCTGCGAGCCTGGCGTCGGGTGTCGTCGTCGCGGCCGCCGGGTATACGACCCTGGGCCTCCTCGGCGCGGCCTTGGTCGTCGGCCCGCTCTGGCTGGTCCACCACCGACGGGCCGCCCTGCGCGAGGTGGCGGGCTGATCCTCAGTCGCGCAGGATGGGCCGGGTCAGGCACGTCGGGCCACCGGAGCCATTGAGACCGATCTCGGTCGCCGCGTACGTGTGCACCTCGCAGCCGGCCGCGGCCATCGCCCGCGCGATCGTCGGGTTGCCCTCGGCGACGATGACGACGCCAGGCCGGATCGCCAGGACATTGCAGCCGAGCGTCGCGAACTCATCGTCGGTCACCTCGAGGAGCCGGATCCCGAAATCCCCGAGCAGTTCCCAGAGACCCGCCGGCAGCAACGGCAGGTAGACGACCGCCAGGTCATCCGCAACAGGCGAGATGACCGACAGGAGGTGGATGAGCTCCGTCGGGCCACGCCAGTACGGCAGGTCGAAGATGCGGACGGCGCCGCCGACCAAGGCCGCCAGCTGGCGGGCACCGGCGTCGTTCGTCCGCAGCGTCCGACCGATGCACAGCAGGTCCGGCCGCAGCCAGAAGGTATCCCCGCCTTCGATCGTGCCGGGCGCCTCGATCCGACCAAGGGTCGGGATTTCCGCCGCCAGGGTCCACGCCTCCAGCGCGGCCGGCTCCGCCAGCCGGTTGGGCTTGCCGGGACGAAGCGGGATCGCCCCACGGTCCGTGACGAGCAGCGGATCGAACGGGTAGACGAGATCCGGACTGGCCAGCTCCGTCTCGAGCGTGTGTACCGTCGGACCCAACGACGCGAGCGTCTCGACGAACGCATCGTGCTCGCGCTGGGCCACGTCGAGATCGACCGGGCGCACGAACCCGTGGGCCGGATCTGCGAAGGCATCGCCGAACGCCGGCCCCGGGCGCTTCACGAGCACCTCGAGCAGCGGGCTGGTCATGCTCTGCGCACCGAACCGCCCGCCCGTCGTCGTCACGCCGCCAAGGATAGCCACGGACCGACCAGGCGAGTACGCTGCGCGACATGGCCGGCTACGCGGCGACCGAACGCATCACCCGGGCCCGACCCAGGTTCGTCGGGACGGGCACGATCTGGGCGACAGATGGCCCGCCCGAGGGCGAGGTCGCCGGACCTCGCGAGGCACGGCCGATCGACCCTCGCCCGCTCGACCAGCGGGTGGCGGAACGCTGGTCCGAGATGCGCGACGAGTGGTCGCAGGCCACGTTCTTCCTGTTCGACCCGAACAGCTGGCGTTGAGACGTTCGAATCGTGGTCCGTTTGCCAGTCTCGCCGCCCCGGGCGATTATGTGGGCATGACCATTCGACCCTCGCGCCCCTTCATGATCGCCGTCGCCACCACCGTCCTGCTGTTCCAGACCGTCGCCACGACGGCGACAGCGGGCCCCGACCCGGCCCCGCGCACGCCGTTCGTCGAGCCGCAGGCGGTGTCGAAGGCGCTCGTGACCGTCGCCACCGGACTGTCCAGCCCCGTGCTCGTCACCCATGCGCGCGACGGCTCGGGACGGCTGTTCGTCGTCGAGCAAACGGGCCGCATCCGGATCATCGATGGCGGGACCCTGCGTTCGAGGCCATTCCTGGACCTGTCCGGTTCTGTCCTCGTGGGTGGGGAGCGCGGCCTGCTTGGCCTGGCGTTCCATCCCTCGTATGCGACGAACGGCAAGTTCTACGTGAACTTCATCACAAAGAGCGGTGACACGGCCATCAACGAGTACCGCGTGTCGTCCGACCCTGACGTCGCGAACCGGGCATCGGGCCGCCGGATCATGACGATCGACCAGCCATACGCCAATCACAACGGCGGCCACATCGCGTTCGGACCGAACGGCTACCTGTTCATCGGCATGGGCGACGGCGGCAGCGCCGGGGACCCGGGCAACCGTGCGCAGAGCGTGAACTCGCTCCTCGGCAAGATGCTCCGGATCGACATCAATGGCACGAGCGGCGCGCGGCCCTACCGCATCCCGGCGACCAACCCGTATGTAGGCAAGGCCGGGTTCGACGAGATCTACTCCCGCGGACTTCGCAATCCGTGGCGCTGGTCGTTCGATCGCGTGACAGCCGACCTGTGGATCGGCGACGTGGGTCAGTATCGGTACGAGGAGATCGATCGGTCGACGACGACGTCCGGCCGGGGCCGAGGTGCGAACTACGGCTGGAGGGTCATGGAGGGACGTGCCTGCTACGCCCCGTCGAGCGGCTGTAACACGAGCGGCAAGGTCCTGCCCGTCGTCGCGTACAACCACTCGCAGGGCGAGTGTTCGGTGATCGGTGGCTACGTGTACCGCGGGCCTTCAGCGCCGTCGCTCGTGTCGCGCTACCTGTTCGGTGACTTCTGCAGTGGCCGGATCTGGTCGATCGCGCGCGCCGCGGCGGCACCCGCCGGTCGAGCCCTGTTCCTGGATACCAGCCTGAACATCACGTCCTTCGGCGAGGACCAGGCGGGCGAGGTCTACGTGACCGATGCGGCCGGCGGCGTCCGCCGGATCGTCGCTCCGTAGGATCCAGGCCGCGGACGCTGACGCTCAAGTCGTTGACATCGCAACGACCGTGGCGTACCCTACGCACCCGTGCCGACCCGTTCCCGGCACAGACGAAGGTGTAGCATCCCGGCCATGACCGTGACCGAGCCGGCCACCCGGCAACTGACCGCAGACGATCCCCGACTGGCGCCCTGGCGGGCGTTCCTGGAGGCGCACGCCCGCGTGTCGCGCCGCCTCGACGAGGACCTGCGGGCCGAGCATGACCTGTCGCTCGCCGAATACGACGCGCTCCTCAACATCGCGCAGGCACCCGAACGCCGGATGCGCATGCGCCAGTTGTCGGACCGGGTGATCCTGAGCAAGAGCGGTGTGACACGCCTGATCGATCGGCTGGTGGCGGATGGACTCGTCGAACGCAGCGCCTGCCTGGCCGACGCCCGTGGCGCCGAGGCGGTCTTGACCGAGTCCGGCCTGGCCCGCCTGCGCCAGGCCTCGCGGACCCACCTTCGTGGCATCAACGAGCACTTCCTGGAGCCGCTTGGCGGTGCCGACGTCTCCGCCCTGGAGTCAGCGATGCGCGCGGTCGCCATCAGCGCCGGACCAGGATCGGCCGGGCGGTGCGCGCCCGATGGCACGGAGCCCATCGATCTCGGCTGACGCCTTGCGTCCGGGTCACCTGTCCGTCGGCACGAGCGGCTTCGCCTATCCGGGGTGGTCACCCAGGTTCTATCCGGCCGGCCTCAAGGCCGACGGGTTCCTGGCCCACTACGCCGCTCGCCTCGATGCTGTCGAGCTGAACAACACCTACTACCAGTCCCCGAAGCCAGACAAGATCGACGCCTGGCTGGCCGCGACGCCGACCTCGTTCCGCTTCGCGATCAAGGCCCAGCGCGGCGGCTCGTTCCGGGCGATGTCGGGTGACCCGGGCGAGAGCGTCGCGTGGCTGACCGACCCGTACCGCCGGTTCGGCGAGCGTCTCGGGACGGTGCTGCTGTACGTCGCCGGCCGTCGAATGGACCACGGCCGCCTCGTGGCCGCGCTCCAGGCCTGGCCGCGCGACATCCCGCTGACGCTCGAGTTCCCCGACCGGAGCTGGCACGTGGACGAGACGTTCCAGGCGCTGGCCGACGCGGGCGCGGCGCTGTGCGTCACCGAACAGCCCGACGACGAGGTCCCGCCCACCATCCGTCGGACGGGACGACACCTGTACCTGCGGCTCCGGCGGCACGACTACTCGGTTGCCGAGCTGGAGGCCTGGGCGGATCGCATCGAACCGTTCCTGAGCGCGGGCGACGACGCCTACGTGTTCTTCCGCCACGACGATCTGGGCCGGGGACCGGAGCTCGCGGCCGCGTTCACGCAGGCCGTCGCCCGTCGACGCTGATCGTCAGTCGCGAGACCCCTCGGCCGGGCCGAACACCACGAGCAGTTCGAGCCGCTCGGTGATGTCGTGGAAGCGGTGCGGGACCGTGGCCGCGACGAAGACCATGGAGCCGGGCGCGACATCGCGGGTCGCGGCGCCGACGGTGATCCGGCCACGACCCGACACGACGTAGTACAGCTCGTCCTCGCCATGAGGCGACTGCGGATCCGTCGCACCGGCCTCCAGCACATACAGCCCAGCCGAGAGATCGGGGACGGTCAGGAACTCCTCGTACAGCCGGCCGGCCGTGGCGCGGCCTGCTTCGACCTCGTCGAGTTCCCAGGCCAGGATGGTATCGCCGTCAGGCACGGGCACTCCCCGATTCCCCGGGGGTCAGGCCGGACTCGTCCAGCAGTTCGGCGGCGGCACGGTCGCGGTCGACGTCGGAGTCGAAGGACAGCAACAGCGGCCCGGTGCCGGCGGTGGCGCGGATCGCCGGTCGGGCGCCCCGGAACGGCATGACCCGGCCACGCGACAGGCGCACGAGTTCGCCGATCCCCACGGCCACACCCTCCGGCTTGCCGCGCCGCTCGATGATGAGCGTCGAGGTGACTCCGGCGGCGTCGGCGTCGGCCGCCGGACCCGTGGGCGTGGGCTCCGCGGAAGCGGCCGCATCGACCGGGCCGGCGGTCTGGAATCGGACCAGGTCTGCGTCGGCCTCACGGACATGGAACGGGCCATTCGCCGCTCGCAGGACACCGGTCACGCGGACCGGCATCCGCTCGCCGACGGCCAGCGTCGTCGCCGCTTCGGGCAGGGCGCCGGTCGACCTGCGGTAGACGAGATACCCACCCGCCAGCCCGATCAGGATGATGCCGGCCAGCAGGCCGAGCGCGGTCGCGACGCCGAACGCCAGCGGCGCGCTGGTCGGCGCGGCGCCATCGTCGAGCAGGTAGATGTCGCTCACGTCGAGGCCGAGCGCGTTGAAGTCGTAGCCCTCGGACGTCTTGGCATCGCTGACATCACGCTCGTCGCGGCGCAGCATCCCGCTGAAGGTCACCGGGGTGTACTCGGGGTCCTCATCGACCAGGACGACGATCCCAGCCCCGCTCACGGGGTCGTAGACCGCGACATCCCACAGGTCCACCTCGTCGCCCTGGCAGACTCCATTGCCGTCCACGTCCTGGGTGCACGTCTCGATGTAGCCGCCTCGGGCCCCGGCGATGCGCATCGGAGTCTCGGGCGCGGGGATCCCGTCCGCGAGGTCCACCACGGCCGTCGAGTCCCCGATCGGCGCCGTCGCGTCGAGGTACTTGGTCGGATCGAGCGTGAACGACAGGGACGTCGCTTGCGCGGCGAACAGGTCGAGGTCCTGACGGATGTAGTCGGCGTCCTCCAGGACGATCCCGGCGGCCTTGAAGGCGAACAGCTCATCGGGCGACGCCTGGCTTCGGACGGTCACGCCGGACCGGGTCTTCGGGTCGACCAGGAAGTAGTACCAGGAC
>JBKJXL010000353.1:0-9634 GCA_046716225.1 Candidatus Limnocylindrales bacterium
CACAGGTTCAGGACGATCGTGGCCAGCCAGGGTCGCAGGCGGAGTGACGCGATCCGATCGTGGTCGTAGCCGGCGAGCGCCCGGTACGCGCGGACGAAGGCATCCTGCGCCGCTTCCTCGGCGTCAGCCGGGCTCCCCAGCGTCCGTAGCGCGATCGAGTAGATGCGGTCCTGGTGCGCCAGCACGAGCGCCGCGAACGTGCCGTCCAGGTCCGTGGTCAAACCGGTGAGCAGGGCGGCGTCGGTGTCCATCGAACTCCAGAACCAGGCGGCGTCGCCATCCGTTGCATCAGCGCCGCGAGCGTCAGGTCTCAGTAAGGTACCCGGCCGGACGGCGCCCCGACATTTGAGGCGGGTGGGTGCGACGGACTAGGGATGCGCCCCGATGGCGCGCTTCGGCGACGGGACGACAGTGGCGACACACCACGGAACGGTCGATCGGATGTACCGATCCCGAGCCGGGAGCAAGGAGGAACGGACAGATGTCCGCCAACGCCACCACGGCCATGCATGGCCAGTCCAGCCAGGTCGGTCTGCTCGGAGCAGCCGCCATCCTGTCCGCCGCCGTCGCCTTCGGCGCGCTCGGCCTCGTCATCGGTCAGGCCGTCGGGACGACGACCGCCGACACTCCGGCCGCCGGCACCGTGATCGACAGCTCGTCGATGTCCGGTCCGCGCAGCGCCTCACAGAAGGGCCTCGGCTCCGCCGCCTACGGCGGGACCGACTTCGCGGGCAAGTACCAGCAGTGGCTCGCCGCCCAGCCGGCCGCCGCGGGCTCGGACTTCCCGGACTACTTCCAGCGCCTGGCGGTCCCGGCCGCCGCGGGCTCGGACTTCCCGGACTACTTCCAGCGCCATCCCGTTGCCAGCACTGGCGACGGTGGGGTCCGACGCGGAACCGTCGTCCCGCGGTGATCGCGACGGTGCCATCGGCACCTGAACGACACCAGCCAGACACCGCCCCGGTCATCCGGGGCGGTGTCTTGTCATGCCCAGCGCGTGCGACAATCCGCCGACATGGCTCTCGACGAACGGTTCGACGATCTGATCGGCAGCCTGGCCGGCTTCCACCGGACCTGGCTGGTCTATCTGGGCGTGGAGCTCGGGTTGTTCGAAGGGCTGCGCTCTGCACGCGACCGGGGCCTCACGGCAGCGGCGCTGGCGGACGCGACCGGGACCGTCGAACCCGCCGTCGATGCCTGGCTCTGGGCGGCCGACGCCCATGACCTGGTGACCCTGCACGACGGCCGCGCCACCATCGACGACGACGTCGCCGTCGTCCTGCTCGACCAGGCGCGACCGGAGTTCCTGGGCGGACAGTTCGTGCACGCCGCCGTGGCCGCGCTGGACTGGCACGGGATGCTCGCGTTCTTCCGGACCGGGGAGCCGATCGCCGAGCGGCCCGATCGCTACCGTGCCTCGATCGAACGGCTCACCGTCCAGGACATCGCCGTCTTCTTCAGCGAGGGGCTGGCCGAAATGCCGCAGCTCGTGGCGGACCTGTCGCGCGGTGGTCGGGTCCTGGACGTCCACTGCGGCGGTGCCCGTTGGCTGATCGCGATGGCGCGACGATTCCCGGCGCTCGAACTCGTCGGTGTCGAGTTCCAGCCCGACTCGGTGGTCCGCGCCCGAGCGAACGTCGACGCGGCGGGCCTGGCCGACCGGATCGAGATCCACCAGGCAGACGTCACGAAACCCGACAAGGTGGAAGCCTACGACCTGGCCTACTTCCAGTACGCCCTGCATCAGCTCGCGGACCCGGTCGCCTCGCTTCGGGCCGCCTGGGCGGCCCTCCGGGCCGGCGGCCGCATCCTCGTCCTGGACTGGCCGTTGCCGTCCGGCGTGGACGAGTTCCGGACCCGACACGGTGAGCTCATCGCCGGCGTCCAGCTCGACGAGCTCTACCAGGGGACGGCGCTCGTCACTCGCGAACGGTTCGTCGAGTGGTTCGCCGAAGCGGGCCTGCCGGACCCGCTGCTCATCGATCTGCCGTCGGGCGCCTCATTGCTCGTGGCGGAGCGACCCGCCTGACACCCACTCGGCCGGGGCGCCGGTCACTCGGTGACGGTGATCGTGCCGGTCATCGTCGAGTGGATGGCGCAGTGGAACGGATAGGTCCCGGCGGCGCTGAAGGTCAGGCCTTCGGATGCACCGGTGCCGAGCGAATCCGTGCCGCAGTCGCCTTCATCCAGGGTCGCGGTATGGCTGGCCGGATCCTCGTTCGTGAAGGCGACGACGTCGCCTACCTTGGCCGTGATCGCCGCCGGCGAGAACGCGAAGCCCTTGATCGCGACGGCCACGGTCCCGACCGCAGCCGACGCTGCGCACGGGGGTTCCGCAGCGGTACTCGGCGCGGATGTCGCCGCGCTCCCACCGCACGCGGCCAGTGTCAGCAACGAGAACAGGCCAAGAGCCGCGGCAGCTCGTCGGGTCATGGGTCTTCCTCCCTGTTGGACTCGCGGCATGCGACCGCCGGGTCGTGCCCCCCTTAGCGGATACGTCGATCGGCATCGAGCGGTTTCGGACCGGTATCGTTGCCCGATGCGTCGAACGGTAGCGCCTCTGCACGGTGTGGATGAAGGGACGATGCGTCGCCTGCTCATCCACGAAGCGCGCGTGCACTCCCTGCCCGGCCGGGAGATCCGCGACCTGGGAGATGCGATCCTCCTGCACGATCCGGTCGATCCGGAGCCGTTCTGGAACCGGGCCGAGGCGATCCGCTGGCCGGACGATCCCGCCGGCTTCGATGAACGGCTCGGCGAGCTGTTGATCCACTTCACGGCACTGGTCCGACAGCCGCATATCTGGCCGGGTCCGGCCTTCGACACGCCGGCGGACCTGGTCGCTCGATTGGAATCGAACGGGTTCCGGGACGTCGGCGGCGGCTGCGTCATGGTCCTCGTGGATCCGGCGAAAGCCGAGCTGCAAGCGGTCGCGCCGCTGCCGACGGGTATCCGTCTCGACCGTCTCCACGGCCTGACCGGCGATGAGGCGGCGCGCGCCGCGGCCGACATCGTGACAGTGCTCCTGGATGCCTTCGGCGTGGAGGCCGGTCGCCGGGCCGGGATCGAGGCCGAGACCGCGGCGTCCCTCGGCCACGGCGCGTTCACGTACTACCTGCTCAGCCTGGATGGCAGTCCTGCGTCCGTCGCCCGCCGCGCGACCTTCGACGGCGCCAGTTACCTGTCATCCATCGGCACGTCCGAGTGGGCGCGCGGATGGGGGCTCGGGCGTGCCGCGACCGCGACGGCATGCGTCGACGCGGCAGCGGAAGGCAGCGAGTGGACGTATCTCGGCGTCTTCACCGATAACGATGTGGCCCGACGGGTGTACCTGGACGTCGGTTTCGCCCAGGTCGGCGATACCTGTCCGGACCTGCTGCTGATCGGGTGAGCGAAGGAGCCGCGGCCGCGGTCGACCCGGATGGCAGGCTGAGGGCGGCGCTGGACGCTCGGCTTGGATCGGTCGGCGGGTCCGTGTCCCTGGCGATCGGCTGGGCGACCGTGGATCTCGACCGGATGGAACGTGACTTCGCCGACGCCTACGCCGGCTCGGTGACCTCGGCGGTCGAGTTGCCGAATGAGACGCTGCTGGGCGCTCGCTGCCGGCTCATCCGACCCGGCGTGGCGGGGGTGCCGCCCATCGTCCTGCTGGAGCCCACGACGGAGGGGCGCCTGGCCGCTACGTTGGCCCGCCATGGTGAGGGGCCGGCCGCGATCTGGCTGCAGCCGGACCCTGCACGGGAGCGTGGTCTGGGCCAGGTTGCGCCGACCTCAGCCAGATCTGCCGCCGCGCCAGGCCCGTTCGGGACGGAGGTCCTCGCGCTGGACGGCCCGGTCCATGGACCACATCGGATCATCGTGCTGGTCGGGCCGGGTACCATCACGCCATGACCGACGCCGCCACCGTGACCCTGCGCCCGGCGACCGCGGACGACGCGGAAGCGATCGCCTCGCTCTTCACGGACGAAGGCTATCCCGCAGGCCCATCCGACATCGAAGCCCGCCTGACCCGGTTCACGCCGCCGGACGGAGCGGTGATCGTGGCCGAGCACGAGGGTGCGATCCTCGGGTTCGTCGCCTGCCACGCGCTGCCTCGCTTCGAACACGGCGACGTGATCCTGCGCATCCTCGCCCTCGTGGTCGACGCGGGCGCGCGCGAGCGTGGTGTCGGTCGCCAGCTCATCGCCGATGCCGAGCGGATCGGGGCGTCGCTGGGCGCGGCCTTCGTCGAGCTGACCGCCGGTCACCACCGACCCGATGCGCGACACCTGTACGAGTCGCTCGGCTACGACGCGACGGTCGCGGCCTACCTGCGCAAGAAGCTCTGACGCGACCGCCCCCGGCCGGTTCGTTCCCACGGCTCCGACTCCGCGACGGGGCCGGTGCCCTGTTGGATCTTCCCTGGGACCGTGCGCTCGCGGACTGGACGTCCGACACGCTCGAATTCCGCGAGTTCCCTGTGGGGCCATCCCGCCATCTCGTCCTCTTCATCGTCGCAAACGGTCGGACCTACGCGCTGAAGGAAGAGCCGCTGACCGTGGCGACCTCGGAGTTCGAGGTCCTGCGCCACCTCGAGACAGCGGGTCTGCCGGCGGTCTCCGCCGTGGGTCTGGCCCAGGCGCCGGAGCGGGACTCAGCCATCCTCATGACCGAGTACCTGACGTACTCCATCCAGTATCGCCGACTGCTGATGCGGTTCCCGCTCGGGCCCGGCCCGTACCGGCAGCGCCTGCTGGATGCGATGGCGTGGCTCCTGGTGGACCTCCACCGATCCGGCGTGTTCTGGGGCGACTGCTCGCTGGCCAACACGCTCTTCCGCCGGGACGGCGACAAGATCCAGGCTTTCCTCGTCGACGCCGAGACCAGCGAGATCCACCCGGCGCTGTCGGATGGTCAGCGTAACTACGACCTCGACATCCTGGTGGAGAACGTGGCGTTCGGGCTGGCGGACCTTGGCGCGATGCAGGGTCGTGACGACGCCTTCGACGACGCCGTGGATGCCGCCGAGACGGTCCGGTCGACCTATCTTGGCGTCTGGTCCGAGCTGTCGTTCGAGCCGCTCGTGTCGCCCGACGACCGCCACGCGGTGCGGGCTCGGATCCGCCGCCTCAACGACCTCGGGTTCGCGGTCGACGAGATCGCGATGGAGCCGAGCGCCTCGAGCGAGGGCAGCCTCCGACTGCGGGTGGCCGTGGCCAATCGGCGGTTCTACTCGCGCGAACTGCAACGGCTGACCGGCATCACGGCGCTCGAGGGGCAGGCCAAGCTGCTGCTGAACGACCTTCGCGAGTACGGCGCCTGGCGGGAGGCCGAGCATGGCATCGTGTCCGACGTCCAGACGGCCGATCGCTGGGTGCACGACGTCCTCGAGCCGAGCCTGGCGGCCATCGTCCCGGCGATCGGCCCGGCGCGCGATCCGCTGCAGGCCTACTGTGACGTGCTCGAGGAAAAGTGGATCCTCTCGGAGGCCATCGGGTCGGACGTCGGCCTCGAGCGGTCCCTTGACGCGTACCTCGGCCTGGGAGCACCGGCGCCTGAAGCCGACGTCGCGCCACGCGACGGCGGGACGATCCTCGACATCGACTGGTCAGGGGGGTTCGATTCGGACGCAGATGGCCCCACAGACGTCGGTGCGGAGCCGCCACCGCCGGTGTGACCGAGGGCGGGCCGGGCCCGGCAGCCGCAGGACGGACCGCTCCAGCGGCCTACCAGCGCTCCTCGTGGACCATGGCCGCCAGGGCCAGGCGCCCGCCGGCCCGCTTGGGGCGCGACAGGTCGGCGGGGTCGGCTGGGTAGCCGAAGGACAGCAGGTACTCGCAGTGGCGATCCGGCGGGTAGCCCAGCAGCTCACGCGCCAGGTCGTGTTCGTAGACGGTAGCGGGCACGCTCCCGATCCCCAGCTCCCACGCGGCCAGCATCATGTTCTGGGCGGCCAGGCCCAGGTCGAACAGGACCGACAGTGGTGAATCCGCTCCACGAGGATCCGGCGTCACGAGCGCGACCGCGACGGCCGCCCCGGCGAGGTGGCCGGCGAACGAGCCCACGGCCGAGAGGTCGCGCAGATGGTCGCGATCGCGGCACACGATGAAGTCCCAGCGCTGCAGGTTCTTGGAGCTGCCGGAGCGGCGGCCTGCCCGGAGGATCCGGTCAAGGTGATCCGGCTCAAGCGGTCGATCGACGAACGACCGGATGGCCCGTCGCGCGTCGATGGCCGCCCAGACCGGGTCGCTCACGGCATCCTTCAAGAGGCGTCCGACGAGCTCGCCGTCGACACGATCGCCTCATCGCGAAGAAACGGCTGGGTCGCACCGGGCCGCGCGACCTGGGCGAGCGTGCGAAGGCCCCCCGGGTTCGCCGCGACCGCCGCGAACCTCGTCTCCGCTTCGGGGATCCGGTCGCACGACGTGTCGGCCGCGATATCGCCCGCCTCCAGCGGGCTCAGTGGACCACCGAGGGCCGTCGCCAGGAACGAGGCCACGGCCCGGCGGTAGGCGGAGAACTCGTACAGCCAGGAGTGGAGGCCGCCCTCGACGAGGATCGTCTCGAGCGGCGCCTGGTCGGCCGAATCGCGGTCCATCCGGTAGAAGCGCCCGGCCCTCGCGGCCTTCGCGAGGCGCTCCATGTGCCATGGCGGGACGACGACGTCATCGGCGCCGTGGGCGAGCAGGACCGGTCCCGCGAACCGGGTGATCGCCTCGGTGGCGCTGATTTCACGGACGACATGCCCGCGCGGCCGGACGTACACATGGGTGGTGAGGACCGCGAGCGGGTAGGCGATGACGCTCGGGAACGGCAGGCGAGCCAGCCGGAAGGTCTGGCGGGTCAGCCGGTACGGATCGGCCGGCGCGGAGGTCGCGACGACGGCTGCGACCCGCTGGTCAGTGGCCGCGGCCAGGATCGCGCCGATGCCGCCCATCGAATGGCCCGCGATCGCCCCGACCGTCACTTCTGGTCGCGCCAGCAGGGCCTCGAAGCCGGCCAGCGCGTCCGCGCCGAATTCGCCGCCGCTGATGGGCATCGTCTCGGCATCGTTGGACCCGTGCCCGCGGACATCGAAGGTGAGGCAATGGAACCCGGCTGCGTGCAGGAAGACGGCCATCGGGAGGACTCGGTCGCGCGCGGATTCCCAGCCGTGGACCAGCACGACGCCGGGACCCGGGGCACCGTCGCGAGCCGGGATGAACCAAGCCGGCAGATCCAGGTCCCCGGATCGGATGGTGGTCGTCTCGTATGTGAGGCCCAGGTCGGCCGGGGTGGTCAACGGCGGCTGCCGGCGCGGGTAGCCCGCCCGGGCTCGATAGACCAGCGCGAATCGGTAGGCCAGCCCGAACGGCGCAAGCGCCAGGGCCAGGAGACCGGCTCGTCGGATGGTTCCCACGGGACTAGGGGACGTCACCTGACCCGGACCTGTCAAGCGAGGGGTCAGTCCCGTCTGGTCCGGCGCAGGCCTCCGGCCGGGATCGACCCGGTCAACGGCGGCCGCCGGCTGCCCCGTGGCGCAGGCGTAGAATCACAGGTCATGGTGACGCGCGATCCACATGTCGTCCTGGGGGTCCAGGCAGGCGCCAGCTCCGCGACGATCAAGGCGGCCTGGCGTCGGCTTGCCCGGGAGAATCACCCGGACCTGACCGGCGACGATCCGGGTGCCTCAAGGGTGGCGACGCGCCGGATGGCCGAGATCAATGACGCCTATGCCGCGCTGGTCCGCTCCGGTGACGCGACGTCCGATGGCGGTCGGCGCCCGGATGGGACCTCGTTCGAGGGCGAGCCGCCGGCTCGCAAGAAAGGAGGCCCGCCGGCCCCGAAGCCGACCCGGCCGGTGACCGGACGGGTGGACACCAGCTCGA
Organism: Candidatus Limnocylindrales bacterium; assembly: GCA_046716225.1. GTDB lineage: Bacteria > Chloroflexota > Limnocylindria > Limnocylindrales > CSP1-4 > SPCO01. The sequence goes on from JBKJXL010000353.1 coordinate 7,848, forward strand.
CCTATCGGCCGCGAAACCGCGCGAGCTCCGATCCGTCCCGTGGCTCACCACTGTCCGGCCAGCCGCCGCTTCGGGCCGATCTAGCCGGACGAGAGGCCCCGCGTGCGTCGGATCCGAACGGTCCGCTGATCCGCGATCGGATGCGTGGCTTTCGACGGCCCACGCCACCCAGCCTGGAGGACGCTTCCGCCCACATCCTGGAGTTCGGCAAGTTCCACGGCCACACGTTGGGGCAGGTGGCGTCGTTCGAGCCGTCGTACGTTGACTGGCTGGTCAAGACCGTCATGCGCGACCCGGATATGGCCGCCTCGGCTCGGGTCGTCCAGGCGGATCTGGATCGGCGCGGCATCCAGCGTCGCCGCCACCCCGCGGCGACCGCGCGACAGAGCTGACGCGACGAAGCCCTCCGATACCGGAGGGCTTCGTGATCGCTGAAGTGATGAAGCTGATGAGCTCTGCCGTCCCGACGGTCCACCAGGCCTGCTGGCCGTCATCCTGTTACTCGGCTCGTGAACCTGGACCGGGATCGTCCACCTCGAACCTTCCTCGAGATGTACGACCGCTCCTGATTCCGTGACCGACGCCCCAGGTTGCTCCCGGTTCGATCGCGGGTCGGCGTAGGCAGAACGGTACGTCCCGGTCCGCCGGCGAGGCAATACGCCTGTCGTCCCGATTCGGCACGGCAGATGGTCGGGCGCGCCGACGCACCGGACCGGGTACGGGCGTACCAGGTGTCAGGGCGCACCGCGGGCAACGGGCGCACCGGCCGTACGGCAGGCGGGCGCACCGGCCGCACGGCAGGCGGACCCGCGCTACGCTCCACGTATGCCACGCCCCGACCGCCGGACGGCGCTGTTCGTGCTCGCCCTGCTCGGCGCCCTGCTCGTGGCCGGCTGCGCCGGCTCGCCGGCATCCTCGTTCGACCCGACCGGGACATGCACGAAGGACGGTTCCGCGCCAGGTGCGTACCCGGACCTGGAGGCGATGGTCCCGAAGCGCTTCATGGACGGGCCGCCGGCCCTGGTCGACTCTGGTCGGAACTGCTCGGACGCCAACCTGGGCAGCCTCGCGGATGCCGGGATCACCGAAGTCCGGTTCGCGGGCGGGACGTGGACGTTCGGGGCCGAGCGGGCTGCCGTCCTGGCGATCTTCACCGCGCCCGGGCTGACCGCCGGATCGCTGGCCGACCTGTACCTCGACAGTGCCGGGGCCGCCAACCGGACCAAGATCACCGCCGCGACGACGCCGACGATCGACGGGCGGTCCGGTCGCCGCCTCGACACCAGGACGGGATCGCGCACGCAGACCGTGGTCGTCTGGCCGTCGACGACGCCCGATGTCGTCAACGTCATCATCGCGAACGACCTGCCGGACGCCCGGATCGACGATGCGATCGCAGCGTTCGAAGGTCGGTGAGGCAGGTCGGGACAGGCCTGAGCTCGTGCTAGAGTCGCGCCCATGACGGACCAGCCGGTCGGCCCGGGCGACGCGGCCGCGAGACGACGACGCTGGCAGGTGGAGCGCCTGGACCCCGCCCTCGAGCGCTCGCCCGAGCGTAAGCCCCGCTTTTCCACCATCGGCGACACGACCGTGGATGGGTTGTACGGCCCGTGGTCGCTGCCTGACGAGGACCCACGCGACACGATCGGGTTCCCTGGCGAGCCACCGTTCACCCGCGGCATCCACCCCACCGGCTATCGCTCTCGTCTCTGGACGATGCGGATGTTCGCCGGGTTCGGGGCCGCCGAGGACACGAACGCCCGGTTCAAGTCCCTGCTTGCGGCGGG
>JBKJXL010000354.1:0-3308 GCA_046716225.1 Candidatus Limnocylindrales bacterium
GCTCTGATCGGATTGACGAGCGATGCGCAGCTCAACGGTCGGTTGGCCCGGACCTGCGCCGATCGTCGTCTGAGGCGCCGATGCGGCCAGGTCCTTCGTCCGCTGGTGCTGTAGCGATCCAGGGGGGTACGGCTCGCCGTGGCAGTCGGGACCCTCAGCCGCCGCCCGATCCAGCTAGCCGCCGCCCGTTCCGCTAGCCGCGGGAGGCGATCTCCCCGAGCCAGCGGCGATACTCGATGGACACCCGGTCGACACCCTTGATGTGGAGTTCCTCGGACAGGTCGATCGGCAGCTCCTCGGGCCGCTGCGACTCCACGACGACCCGGTCCTGCTCGAGGATGACCTGCTGGAAGTCGACGAAGCCCTGGTCGCGTGACGGATCCAGGTCGTAGTTCCGGGCATTCCAGGTGAAGTTCCTCGTCTCCTTCGCCGAGAGCGGACACGACGCAACGAACAGCACGAAGTGGCGGTCGTCCTCCAGCGGCTGGTCCAGGCGAACGGTGAACGGCATCGCGACGGTGTAGTGCGACGGCTCGCGCTCGATACGGTGGTCTGAGCCGGAATCCCCCTTCAACGCGGTGGCCGGTTCCTCGATCCCGAGCCGGAACCACAGCGTCCTGTCCGTCCGGACGACGTCGTGGTCGGGGATCTCGGGTTTGGATCGATCGCCCAGGATGCCTTCGTGGACCCAGGCGAAGTGGCTGAAGTCGACGAAGTTCTCCACCCGTCGCGCCGCACTGCAGTGCCAGTCGTATTGCGGGATCTTGATCTTGCGGTAGCTCGAGTCGAGCCATTCCGGAAAATCCGGCAGCGGCATGGCCGCGCCGTCGTCGGCGAGGCACACCCAGATGAGGCCGGCGTGCTCGACCGTCGCATACCGCGTGATCCGCGCCTTTCGAGGGATGTTCGTGCCGTGGCTGGCCGGGATCCGCGTGCAGACGCCGTCCGGGTCGTACGTCCAGCCGTGATAGGCGCAGACGAGGTGATCGTCGTCGACCCAGCCGAGCGACAGCGCCGTCCCGCGATGCACGCACAGGTCCTTGAACGCGCGGACCGCTCCGCCAAGGCGGACCAACGCGAGCGGCTCGTCGAGCAGGCGCGCGGCCACCGGTCGATCCTCCAGCTCGTCGGCCCAGAGGACCGGGTGCCAGAAGTGCCGCAGCGCGCGGTACAGCGCAGCTTCGCCGGCCCGGTCCAGCCTGTTCTCCGTCATGCGGCGGCGGCGAAGCTCGCCATGTCCGGGAAGACCAGATCAGGGACGGCGTCGGCCGGCGGTGTCGCGCCGGATCCGGGGCGGTCGTGGCGCCGGTCGATCCAGACCGTGGTCATGCCGAGCGCTTTGGCCGGGACGTGATCGTGGAACAGGCTCTGGGCGACGTGCAGGATGCGCTCGCGCGGGACGTCGATCCGTTCGAACGCGAGCTCGAAGTTCGCGATGCGCGGTTTGTAGCCCTGCGCCTGTTGGGCGGTGATGACCCAGTCGAAGTCGACGCCGAGCCGAGTGTTCGAGGCCGCGAACAGGTCGTCGTCGCAGTTGGTGATGACGCCCAGACGATAGCGGGCCTGCAGTCGAGCGAGGGCGGCCGCCGAGTCCGCGAAGGCCGGCCAGTCCGCCACGGACCCGCCGAATGCGGTCACCTCGGTATCGCTGGGCTCGATGCCGTACGCATTGCACACGCCACGCAACCCGAGGCCAAGGACCTTCCGGTAGCGCAGGTACGGACCTGCTTCCGCGGCCGCTTCGATCCCGGCATAGGTCTCGAGCAGGGCGTCGTCACTCCCCGACATGCCGTGCGCTTCGAGGACCGCACGGAGCCCGGCCAGCAGGCCGGTCTCCCAGTCGATGAGCGTCCCGTAGCAGTCGAACGTCAGCGCGTCGAAGGCCCCGAAGTCCACGCCCCTGGTCGTCACGGCTGGCCTCAGCCCTTGGCGCGGGCGTCGTTCTCGGCGACCCGGATCTCGACGATCCGGCGGACCAGGTCCACCGGGATCGGGGCGCTCGCCTTGAAGCGGATCGTGCCCCGGCCGGCCAGGTGCGGTTCGATGGCCGCTCCGAGTCCCTTGACGACGGCATCACTCGCCGGGAACAGGCTGTAGTGCGACTTGTACGCGTCGTATGACACCAGGAACTGACCGTGCGTCTTGAACCCCGGCATGTTGTAGGTGATGACCTCGGCGGCTCCCGGCGCCGCGGCCTTGACCGCGACCCGGATCTGTTCCATCGCCACGCGCCGGTCGTCCGGCAGCGTCGCGAGGTAGGCGTCCACGGTGGCCGCTTCGGTCATGTCGGGACTCCGTGGTGGTCGGCTGGACGAAGGATGCAGCGAATGCCGACGTGGCTCATCCCGGTGTCGAGGGGGCCGCAGCAGCCAACCTCCACGTCGGCGAGCAGAGTGGCACGACGGCGATCCGGTCGATGTTCGGCGTGCGGTAGCCCATCAGGCCATCGCTGTAGCAGCTCAGGTTGGCGATCCCGATGTCGTCGCCCCGCAGGACCACGATGGGCTTTGCTGAAGGCATGGACGGCCCCCTCATCACGCCGTTCGATCGGCGTCGCTCGCGAACGCTGACTGTACCGAAATCTGACTGCCCCCGTCCGCCTTCAGGGACCCGGCGACTCGGGGTGGGCGCGTGCTGCTATCGTCGGTCATCATGGGACTCGGCTTCGGACTCCTCAGTGCCCAGCTTCGGCCTGGCGAGACCGACTGGACACGCACCTACGACGACACGGTCCGCCTGGCGGTCGAGGCGGAGCGGCTCGGCTTCACGTCCGTCTGGACGACCGAACACCACTTCGTCGACGACGGGTACATGCCATCGCTCCTGGTCGTCGGCGCGGCGCTCGCGCAGGCCACGTCACGGATCGAGCTCGGGACGGGCGTCATCCTCGCGCCGATGCACCATCCCCTCCGCCTGGCCGAGGACGCCGCGACCGTCCAGCTCCTGAGTCACGGCCGGCTCGTCCTGGGTCTCGGGCTCGGTTGGTCGGAGGTCGAGTACGCGGGCTTCGGCGCGGATGCACGTCGGCGCGGCGCGGCGATGGACGAGATCCTTCGGATCCTACCGCAGGCGTGGACCGGCGAGCCGTTCTCGCACCATGGGTCCGTGTTCGATATCCCGCCGCTCGGCGTCCGACCCACGCCGTCGACGCGGATCCCCATCCTCGTCGGGGGCGGCGCGGAGCCCGCGATCCGCCGCGCCGCTCGCCTTGCCGACGGGATCTTCGCGAACGCTCCGACGGCCAGGTTCGTCGAGTCGGTGCGCTGGGTGCTCGACGAGTGCGAGCGCATCGGCCGCGACCCATCGAC
>JBKJXL010000355.1:0-7341 GCA_046716225.1 Candidatus Limnocylindrales bacterium
GATGAACGACAGGGTCTCGTCCCAGGCCGCCTCGCTCTCGGCCGCGAACTCGGTGGACTTGCGATCGAAGAAGCTGTGCGGAGCGCCCGGGTAGGTGACGATGCGGTGGTTGACCCCAGCGCCCGCCAAGGCGGCCTCGAACTCGTCGATCGAGGATGGCGGGATGCCCTGGTCCCCGCCACCGAAGATCGCCAGGACCGGCGCCTCCATGGCGCCGGTCATCTCCGCGGGGGCCGGTGTGTCGTTACGTGATGGGCCGACCGGCCAGCCGTAGAAGCCGATGACCCCGGCGAGGTCCAGGCCCAGCGTCGCGGCGAGGAACGACAGCCGGCCGCCCATGCAGAACCCGATCGTGAACACGGAGCGGACGGCGCCGCCAGCCGGTGCGCGCAGGTCGGCGGCCGCCGACCGGATGTCCCAGCCGAGCCCGGCCCACGTCGTCCGGCTGACGTGGGGCAGGTACTCGAATCCCTCGGCCCGCGGCTCGGGGCCGGCCGTTCGCCCGAAGTAGTCGATGGCGATCGCGTCCACGCCGTGCTCGGCGAAGCGGAGCGCCAGCTCCTCGAAGTACGGATGGAGGCCGCGCACGTCCGGGAGCACGATCATGCCGGCTCCGGTGGGGGACGTGGCGCGCGCCCGGAACGCGGCGAGCCGCCCACCGTCGTCGGCGGTCAGGATCAGGCGGGCCGAGTCCAGCGCGCCACCCGCGATCGGGGCGATCGGTGGACGGCTGTCGGCATCGAAACACATGGGCTTTCCTCCGCGGGTGATCGGGCCATCCTACGTGTCGGCCGGGATCGCGATTCGCGCACGGTAGAATGCCCGCGCCGATGCCTGACCTGCCCGCCCCCCTCGTCGTCCAGAAGTTCGGCGGTTCCTCCGTGGCCGACGCCGACCGCATCAAGCGGGTCGCCCGGCGGATCGCCCGCGAGCGCGCCGCCGGCCATGACCTGGTGGTCGTCGTTTCGGCGATGGGCGACTCCACGGACGAATTGCTGGGGCTCGCCGCGGCCATCACGGACGACCCGGATCCGCGCGAACTCGACGTGCTGCTGGCGACCGGTGAGCACCAGAGTGCGACCTTGTTGTCGATGGCCCTCCATGGCCTCGGGGTCGCGGCCATCAGCCTGACCGGACCGCAGGCCGGCATCACGACGGACGGCCGCCACGGCAAGGCCCGCATCGCCGACATCGAACCGCGCCGGGTCCGCCAGGAGCTGGCCGACGGCCGGGTCGTCATCGTGGCCGGGTTCCAGGGCCAGAGTGCCGCTGCGGTGGGCAACAGCGAGATCACCACGCTCGGTCGGGGCGGCAGCGACACGACGGCCGTGGCCCTCGCGGCCTCGCTCAGGGCGGATCGCTGCCAGATCTTCACCGACGTCCGCGGCATCTACACCGCAGACCCGCGGATGGTCCCGCAGGCCCGCCAGCTCAGCATCATCGGCTACGAGGAGATGCTCGAACTCGCCCACCAGGGCGCCCAGGTGATGCAGGTCCGGGCCGTGGAGCTTGGCTGGGTCAACGACGTCGTCATCGAGGTCCTGAGCTCGTTCGAGGACGCGCCGGGTACGCTCATCAAGGAGGACCCGCTCGTGGAGCAGCGCAACAAGGTCCGCGGCCTCGCCCATGATCGGAACGTGGCCAAGGTCACGGTCAACGCCGTCCCGGACCGCCCGGGCGTCGCCCATGCCATCTTCGATCCGCTGGCCGAGGCCGGCATCAACGTGGACATGATCGTCCAGAACGTGGGCCACGGCGGCACGACCGACATGTCGTTCACCGTCCCGCGCGCGGAGCTCGGCCGCGCTCGCAAGGTGCTCGACCAGGTCGTCCGGGACCTCGGGGCGCGAGACCTGACGACTGACGCTTCCGTCGGCAAGGTGTCCATCGTGGGCGCCGGGCTGCACAACGCCCCGGGCTATGCGGCGCGGATGTTCGGGGCGCTGGCCGATGCCAAGGTGAACATCGAGATGATCTCGACATCCGAGGTGCGGATCACCTGCATCGTGGCCGAGGATGAGCTCGAGACGGCCCTGCGCGCCCTGCACGACGCCTTCGAACTGGAACGGCCCGAGGCCGTGGACGCCCCGGCACCCGACGCCGCGGCGGCCGGATGACCGGGTTCCTCGCCCGCCAGGAGCGTTTCGCCAGCGTCGGCTCCACGAACGACGTGGTACGAGAGTGGCTGGCCGACGGGACGGCCGAGGTCTGCCTGGCGGTCGCGGACGAGCAGACCGCCGGCCGCGGCCGTGACGGCCGCCGATGGGAGTCACCGGCCGGTGCCAGCCTGCTGCTTACACTCGGCTTCCGCCCCGACTGGCTGCCGCCGGATCGCGTCTGGCGCCTGGTCGCCACCGCCAGCCTGGCGATGGCCGATGCCGCCGAGGAGGTGGGCGAGCTGGCCGATGGCGCGGTCCGCCTGAAGTGGCCGAACGACCTCGTCGTCGAGGGGGTCGACGGCGTCGATGTCCGCAAGCTGGCCGGGCTGCTGGGCGAAACGGACGGTCTCGGCACGGACGATCCGAAGGCCGTCGTGGGCCTGGGCTTCAACGCGGGCTGGGCGCCGGCCGACGTCCCGCCGGCACTCGTCGGCACGATGACGTCCCTGCGCGAGGCCTCCGGTGGTCGGCCGGTGGATCTTGACGCGCTCCTCGACGCGTTCCTTGCCCGGCTCGAGGTCCGGATCGAGGCGCTCCGCGGCGGCCGATTCGATGTCGCCGACTGGACGGGACGCCAGCTCACGACCGGCCGCGACGTGCGGGTCGCGCGACACGACGGCGAGATCGAGACCCTCCACGCCGTCGGCGTCGACACCGACAGTGGTGGTCTGCGTGTCGCGGACCCGACCGCGACCGGGAGCGAGCGCGCGATCCTCGTCGGCGAGATCGTCCACGTCCGCCTGGCCGACCCGGCCGCGACCACGAGGGGCGTGTAACACGATGGCTCGGCTGGCATTGAGGAGAGTAGGCAGACCGGAGGAGGCCGGACGGCGCCGCCTCGCCCACCTGGATCTCGATCGATCCCTCGTGGACGCGGCGCAAGCTGATCCGGCACGGTTCGAAGCACTGTATCGAAAGTACCTCGCCCAGGTGTACAGCTACGCGTACTACGAGCTCCGCGATCATCACGAGGCGGAGGACGCTGCGGAACGGACCTTCCTGGCCGCCCTGACGAACCTGCACCGGTTCGAGGAGCGTGCCCGGCCCGCCGACGGGGATGGCGCGTCGACGTTCCGTGTCTGGTTGTTCCGGATCGCCCGGAACGTCGTCGCGGAGCGCCGTCGCGCCCGCCGCCGCCATCCCGAAGTGCCCCTGGAGGACGCGGCCCACGTCGTCGACGAGGTGGACATCGTGTCGCAGGTGACCGGCCGCAACGAGGCCGCCGAGGCCTGGCGAGCCGTATCTCGGCTGACTGGCGATCGCCGTCGGGCGATTACCCTGCGGTTCGTGGACGAGATGTCCACCGCCGAGATCGCCGGCACGCTCGGTCGCAGCGAGGGCGCCGTGCGGGTCCTCATCCATCGCGCGCTGCGCAGCCTTGCCCGCGACCTCGGCGACCGAGACGGACCGGATCGCGCATGAGCGACGCATGACCTTCACCCGCGGCGGACGCGACGGCGACGAGATCGACGCGATGATGACCGACCGCTACCTGGATGCCCTGCTGTCCGCGCACACCGCCGGCACGGAACGGACGCCCGCCCCGTCCGAGCTGGACCCCGACATCCGCCGTGCGGCCGATCGCCTGTCGAGCGAACTGCCGCGGCTCCACCCGTCGTTCCGGTTCGAGGACGGCCTGTGGCTGCGCCTGGCCGAGGTCGCGCGGGGCATGCGCCTTGGGGCCGCCGCCGGTTCGGAGGGCAGCCCGATCGCGATGATCCCGACCGGGCCTGATCACGCGGCCCTCCTCGAGCTTGCCGCCCTCGTCCACGCAGACCGGCGGCCGGACGGCTCGATCGCCGTCCGGCCATTGCTGGTAGGCGGGGCCCTGACGTCCGCCGCCCTGTCCATCGCCGGCGCGGCGTACGTCGCGTGGCGGCTCAGCCGGCCCACGGCCGCCCCGATGGCTCGTGCGGTCCGGGCCGTCGGTCGGACCAGGCTGACCTGATGCCGATCAAGCTGCCGTCGTTTCGTTCACGCACGGACGTCTATCCGCCGGATCTATGGACCCGCTGCCCCAGCTGCGAGACGATGCTGTTCAACAAGCAGCTCGACAAGGCCATGCGGGTGTGCACGACCTGCGGGCATCACTTCCGACTATCGGCGGCGAGCCGCCTCGAGCAGCTCCTGGATCACGAGTCGTTCGAGGAGCAGGACGCCGGGCTCCAATCCGTCGACGCGCTCGGCTTCGTCGACCAGAAGACCTACCCGGATCGCATCGCCGCTGCGCAGGCCGCGACCGGGATGCGCGACGCCGCCGTCTGGGGGACGGGCACGATCGAGGGGACTCACGTCGCGATCTGCGTCATGGACTTCGGGTTCATGGGTGGGTCCATGGGCGCGGTCGTCGGCGAGAAGGTGACCCGGGCCGCGGAGTTCGCGCTGGCATCCCGCGTGCCGCTCATCGTCGTGAGCGCGTCGGGCGGTGCACGGATGCAGGAGGGCACGCTCGCCCTGATGCAGCTGGCCAAGACGATGGCGGCGCTGGAGCGGTTGCGCGATGGCGGTGTGCCGTTCCTGTCGGTCCTCTCGGATCCCACGACCGGCGGCGTGTTCGCGTCGTTCGCCGCCGTCGGGGACGTGAACATCGCCGAACCGAACGCCCTCATCGGGCTTGCCGGCGCGCGCGTCGCGGCGGGCACCATCGCCGCGGAGTTGCCGGCGGGGTTCCAGCGCGCCGAGTTCCTGCTGACCCACGGCTTCATCGACCGGATCGCGACGCGAGAAAACCTGCGAGGTGAGCTGGCCGCCCTGGTCCGCCTGCTCCCGGGCCGCGACGGGATCGCGGACGCCGCCGCCTTCGCTGACGACGACGTCGCCGGGTTCCGGCCGCTGGCGTTCCTGTCCACGATCGCCGGGCGGGTCGGCGAGATCGCCGCGGGTGACGGGACCCCAGAGACGGCCGCCTCGCCCGGCGAAGGAGCGGACGCGAAGGCCGCGGTCTGGGCGCGGGTCCAGCTGGCCCGCAATCTGCTTCGACCGCGGACCCTCGAGTTCGTCGCAGCCATGACCGACGAATTCGTCGAACTCCACGGCGACCGTCTGTTCGGCGACGACCCGGCGCTCGTGGCGGGCCTCGCCCGAATGGGCGGGCGTCGAGTCGTCGTGATCGGCCAGCAGAAGGGCGCCGACACGGACGAGAACATCCTGCGCAACTTCGGGATGCCGCATCCCGAGGGCTACCGCAAGGCGATGCGGGTCATGGAACTGGCCGAGCGCCAGGGATTGCCCATCGTCACCTTCGTGGACGTCCCCGGTGCCCACCCGGGGCCGGAATCGGAGGAGCGCGGCATCGCCGAGGCGATCGCCCGGTCTGTCGGTCTCATGAGCCGGCTGCGGACCCCGATCGTGACCGTCATCACCGGTGAGGGCGGGTCCGGCGGCGCCCTCGCGATCGCGGTCGGCGACGTGGTCATCGCCCTCGAGAACGCGGTCTACGCCGTCATCTCGCCGGAGGGGTGCGCCTCGATCCTGTGGCGCACGGCCGACGAGGCGGCGACGGCCGCCCTGGCGATGCGTATGACCGCCGCCGATCAGCGCGAGCTCGGGGTGGTGGATATCGTCGTACCCGAACCGGGCGAGGGTGCCCACACGGACCCGGCCGAGACCGCCGTCCGCCTCAAGGCGATCATCATGGATCGCCTGGCCGCCCTGGACGACCTGACGCTCGACGAGCTCATCGACCAGCGCTACCGACGCTACCGGTCCCTGGGGTCCTACACTGAGACGTCCGCACCGGATGTCCCGCCACCGCCGAACAAGGGTCTCGCCGATCGCCTTCGCGATCTGCTGGATCCCGGCCGTCGGGTCGTCGGGGGCGCGACGTCGTCCTGGTCGCGCGACGATCCGCCGGCCCGCGAGGAGGTCTAGCGCATGCCCCAGCCCGCTCCGTCGGATGACGGTCGCGTGGAGCGCAGCGCCGCCGAACGAGCCACCGATCACGCCGCCATCGATGGCCTGACCCAGGGCCTCCTGCCCGCGCTCATGGCGAAACTGAGTGCCACTGGCCTCGGCGAACTCGAGGTCCGCGAGGGAGCCTGGCGCGTCCGCCTGCGCCGCCCTGCGGACGGCGCTGTTCGTGACAAGCGCGGCACGGAGCGTGCTGCACGGGCCGCCCCCGGCCACCACGCCCCGCTGCCCGCAAGCCAGACCCTCACCCCGGTCGGCCCCGGTCGCGACGGTCGCGACGGGACCGCCGGCGCAGCGACGGATCGCCGGGTCGTGGCGACCTCGCCGGCCGTCGGGATCTTCCAGGTCGCGTCGGACCGGCGAGCCGGCACGCGCGTCCGAGCGGGCGATCGCCTCGGGGCGGTCGACATGCTCGGAGTCGCCCAGGAGGTCGTCGCGCCCATGGACGGGGTCGTGGGCGCCAGCCTGGCCGAGTCCGGTGATGCCGTCGAGTACGGCCAGGAGCTGGTCGTCATCGAGTTCGCCTCCGCCGCCTCCGTCCCCGGCGCCGAGGGCTGAGGGTGTTCCGCAAGATCCTCATCGCCAACCGCGGGGAGATCGCCCTGCGTATCCTGCGAGCGTGCCACGAGCTGGGCGTGGAAGCGGTCGTCGCCTACAGCGAAGCGGACCGCGACTCGCTCGCCGTCCAGCTCGCGGACGAGGCGATCTGCATCGGTCCGCCCGACGCGAAGCGGTCCTACCTGCTCGCCCCAGCGGTCATCTCCGCTGCCCTGGTGACCGGTTGCGATGCCGTCCATCCGGGCTACGGCTTCCTGTCGGAGGACGAGGGCTTCGCCGAGGTGGTGGCGGCGCACGACCTGACGTTCATCGGCCCACCCGCCGGCGTCTTGGAGCGATTCGCCAGCAAGGAAGGCACACGGCGCCTGCTGGGTGAGCAGGGCCTGCCCACGATCCCGGGTTCGGACGGGATGCTGCGCGACGAGATGCATGCGCTGGGCGAAGCGGAGCGCATCGGCTATCCGGTCCTGATCAAGCCGTCCGCCGGTGGCGGCGGCAAGGGGATGCGCATGATACGGCCACCGCGCGAACTCGAGTCATCCCTGCGCGTCTGCCGCTCCGAGGCCAAGGCGGCATTCGGCGACGACTCGCTGTACCTCGAGAAGTGGCTCGACGAGACCCGTCACGTCGAGATCCAGGTGGCCGTCGATCGCTACGGTCACGGCGTCCATCTCGGGGAGCGCGACTGCTCGGTCCAGCGGCGCCACCAGAAGAT
>JBKJXL010000356.1:0-5843 GCA_046716225.1 Candidatus Limnocylindrales bacterium
GCTGGGAACTGGCCGCCGCAGAGATCGAGGCACGCGGCGAGACATCCTAGGTGGGACGACGCTACGGAGACAGGAGCCCATCGAGAACCGGGCGGATCCGCTCCACCCATCGGCCGTACTGGACGCCGCTCGGATGCAACCCGTCGTCCGCCAGGAGCGATCGATCCATGGCCGCCTGCAGTGAGATGTCGAAGGTGTCGACGAAGGCGATCCCGCGTTCCGCGGACAGGCGCTCCATGATCTCGTTGTTCGTCACGATCGCGTCGTGTTGCTGGACCGGATCGCCGTAGCCCGTGCCGGCCGGGGTCTTCGTGTAGTCCGGGATCGCGACGGTGACGATGCGGTGGGCGGGCAGTCGCGCCAGGAGCTCGTCCAGGATGGTCACGACATTCGCCTCATAGGTGGCAGCCGAGACGCCCTGGACGACGTCGTTCACGCCGATCAGCACGGTGACGAGGTCCGGGGCCAACGCGTCGAGGGCCGGCAGCTCGTCACGGATGAGATCCGCCGAGGTGTACCCGTTGACCCCCAGATTCCCGACGAGCTCGAGCGTGGTCCCCTCGCTCCCGAGAGCGGCCACGAGCTGATCCGGCCACCGCTCGGTCTCGGTGACCGACGTGCCGATCGTGTATGAGTCACCGAGCGCGACGTAGCGCATGACCGTGGGACCCTCCGAGGCTGTGCCCGACATGGTGCATCCGGCGAGGGCCACCGCGATGGCCACGCCCAGCACGAACCGCATGGTCCCCGTTACGGGAGCGCCGCGAACGCGTCGATCAGCAGCCGTTCGAATCGCGCCCGATCGATCCGGATGCCGACGTCGGCATTCGAGATCCGCCCGTCGCGCCGGAGGCGATAGGGCTGGCCGTCGCACACGGTCCGGCCCCGTGCCGGCCCCTGGGTGGTGTCCACCGTGACGTGGTACGGCGCGACATCCACCAGGTCGTCGATGGCCAGGTGGGCGATCGCCAGCGCGTCGTGGATGGCCGTCGTCGTCGCACCGGTCCACTCCCGATTCCGGTCGAGGGCGTACTCGGTCAACTCAGCCGCGATCCGCCCGGATGTCCCGCCGCCCGCGCGCAGGGCCGCTGCCGAATCGCGGTCCAGCAGGGCCTGGTGGGTCACGTCCAGGCCCATCATCGTGACGGGCACGCCGGACCGGAAGACGATGTCCGCCGCCTCCGGATCGGCGTAGATGTTGAACTCGGCGGCGACGGTCGTGTTCCCCTCCCCGATCGATCCGCCCATGATCGAGAGGTGGGCGATCCGCGGTGCGAGCTCCGGATGCAGCCGAAGCAGGAGCGCGATGTTCGTCAGTGGCCCGATCGGAGCGATCGCGACGGGTTCCGGGTGATCGCGCAGCAGGCGGGCCATCAGCGCCACGGCCGTTTCCGGCACGGCCGTCTCGGGCGACTCGTCCAGCCGCGTCGTCCCGATCCCGCTCGCGCCGTGGACCTCGGTGGCACGGACGATGTCCCCGACGAGCGGGCCGGCGGCGCCCTCTGCGACGGGGATGTCGCTCCGTCCGAACGCGTGCAAGAGCCGGAGGGCGTTCTCCGTACAGTGGCGGACGTCCGCGTTGCCGCCGACCGTCGTCACGGCCAGGACGTCCAACTCCGGGCGGGCCAGGGCGAGGCCGATGGCCAGGGCGTCGTCGAGGCCCGGGTCGCTGTCGATGATGAGCGGCAGTGGGTGCTCGACGGTCCCACACGGCGCACGACGAGGTGATGCCGCGACCGGGAACGACGTCGGGGCGGCGTGGACCGCGGCCGTCGGGTCCTGCCAGCCAGCGCTCACGCTCCGGTCAGCCCTGCTCGTACGGTTGTCCGGCTGCCGCCGGACCGCGGACCCGTCCGACCACGCCGGCGACCACGATGATCGTGACCACGTACGGGACACTGTTGAGCAGCTGTGGGGGCACGTCGACGCCGAGGATCGCCAGCAGCGTCTGGGTGGTGCCCGCGAAGCCGAACACGAGGGCCGCGCCGAGTGCGCCGACCGGGTGCCACGCGCCGAAGATCATCGCCGCGAGGGCGATGAAGCCCTTGCCGGCCACCATGTCCATCCCGAAGTTGCCGGCGACCGAGAGGGACAGGTACGAGCCGGCCAGGCCGGAGATGAGCCCGGCCAGGAACAGCGCCCGGTAACGGATCGCGATGACGTTGATCCCGACCGTCCCGGCCGCCGCCGGCTTCTCGCCCGACGCCCGCAATCGGAGGCCCCAGCGGGTCCGGAACAGGAGGTAGGTGAAGACCGCGACCAACACGTACATCACGTAGACGTAGGGCTTCGCGGAGAAGAAGATCGGCCCGAGGACGGGGATATCGGCCAGCAGCGGCACGCGCCACGGTTCGATGGTCGGCGGCGTGTTGAACTGCGTGTTCCGGCTCAACACCCGCAGGAACAGGAAGCTCGTGATCCCCACCGCCCCGATATTGATCACCGTGCCCGCGATGATCTGATCCATGTGGTGCTTGATCCCCATCCAGGCGAGGAGAAGACCCACGAGCCCGGACACGAGCATCGCCGACGTGATCCCGATGACAGAGGCGATGAACGGGTCGCCCGTGACGAGGAGGCCGACGCTTGCGGCGACCGCGGCGACGCACGCGCCGACGAGCATCTTGCCCTCGAGCGCGATGTTCAGCATGCCGCTTCGTTCGGACAGGATGCCGGCCAGCGCGCCAAGCGTGAGTGGCACGGCGAACTCGAGACTCCCGGCGATCATGCCGGTCAGGTTCGCCGGCCTGCCATCGAGCACGGCCGCCAGGACGGCGACGACCCAGGGCCAGACAAGGAGCAGGAGCCACGGACGCCACCATAGCTCCGCGCCACGCAGGAGCTGCAGGACCGCGACGACCGAGGAGGCGATCCCGGCGACGATCCACAGGAGCCCGACCGACGTCTCGAGGGCCGCGCTCTGACCGCCCTGTCGGTCGATCCAGAAGGAGAACGAGGCCGTGGTCTCCAGGGTCTGGGACGCGAGATAGAACGCCACGATGCCGAGCACGGCAAAGACGATCCCGCGGGTCCGGGCGTCTCGCGTCGCACGTCGGGCGGCAAGGCCTCCGCTGTCCGCGGCCACGACGTGAGTGGCCGCGGTCATACCGGCGCCGCCGGCAGCGTCGGCGCGGGGGTCTCCGCCGACCGCTTATCGGGCTTGATCCGCCAGATCGACCGGATGAGGCCTGGCGCAGCCACGAACATGATGACCAGCGCCATGATGAACACGAGCAGGTCGAAGGGGATGCCCGACTGGATCCCCATCAGCTTGCCGCCCGACGTCAGCGCTCCGAACAGCAGCGCCGCGAGTATGACGCCGCTCGGCCGGAGCGCGGCCAGCAGCGCGAGCGCGATGGCGGTGAATCCGATCCCACCCGAGAGGTCGAGCGAGAGCTGTCCGACGGTGCCGATGACCATGAACGAACCGGCCAGGCCGGCCAGGCCACCTGACAGGGCCATGGCGAGCATCATCGATCCACCGGCGCTCATCCCAGCATATCGCGCGGCCGTCGGGTTGAAGCCCGAGGCGCGTAGCTCGAAGCCCTTCGTCGTCCGGAACAGCAGGAACGACACGGCTCCGGCCATCAGCAGCGCCACGACGAACGAGTAGTCGAGGCGGATCGCGGGTAGATCGATGATGAGTGGGATGTCGATGAAGCTCAACGGCTTCGAGACCGGCGCCGTGCTGCCCGGGGCGCGCAACGTCGGCGACCGCAGGGCGAAGAAGACGACCTGCGCCGCGATGTAGTTCAGCATGATCGTGGTGATGACCTCGTGGGCACCCGTGCGCGCCTTGAGGAAGCCTGGGATGAACCCCCAGAACGCGCCGCACAGAACCCCGACCACGATCGACACCAGCAGGATGGCGAACGAAGGCAGTTGCCCCTGCAGGACGAACGCCGCGATGGTCGCGCCGAGGGCTCCGATCATCAACTGGCCGTCCACGCCGATGTTGAACATGCCGGCGCGGAACGAGATCGCCACGGCCAACCCGGCGAGGATCAGCGGGGTCGCCGCGACGAGCGTCTCGGTCAACGGTCGGATGGCGGTCGCGATGTCCCCGGCCGTGCCGGACTGGATCGCCGCCAGGATCCGGGCAGGATCGCCGAATGCACCGGCCAGCATCGCTCCGTAGCCCGCCAGCACGCCGCCCAGAGCCCCGCCGATGGCACCGAGCGGGTCCGTCCCGAGCCTGGAGAGGTTCGCGAAGTCGGTCAGGACGATGACGATCGCGCCGAACAGGAACGCCGTGACCAGGGCCAGCAGCGGCACCAGCGCGGATCGCATGAGTCGCTTCAACCTGGTCATGCGGCAGCCCCTCCGCCGAATTCCGCGCCGCCCATCAGCAGGCCGATGTTCTCGTGGGTGGCGTCCTCCCCGGACACGATGCCGACGATCCGGCCCTCGAACATGACCGCGATCCGATCGCCGACGGCGATCACCTCGTCGAGCTCCGTGCTCACGATGAGGATCGCCGCTCCGGCATCGCGCTGCTCGATGAGGCGGCGGTGGATGTATTCGATCGAGCCCACGTCCAGGCCGCGCGTCGGCTGGGCCGCAAGCACGAGCTTCACCGGCACCGAGAACTCGCGGGCGACGACGACCTTCTGCTGATTCCCGCCCGACAGCGATCCGGCCATCGTCTCGATGGACGGTGTGCGGATGTCGAAGTCCCTGACGCCGATGGATGCCCGCTCGCCGACCGCCTTGCGATCGAGCAGCCCACGACGGCTGTAGGGCTTACGGTGGTACGTGTCGAGGATGTAGTTCTCGGCGACGGTCATCGTGGAGATCAGCCCGTCTCGCCCCCGGTCCTCCGGGATGTGGGCGACACCCAGGTCCGAGACCTCGCGCGGCGATCGCTTGTGGAGGGAGTGGCCGGCGATCGACGCCTCGCCCGTGTCGAACGGGCGGAGTCCGGCGATGGCCTCGATGAGCTCGGTCTGGCCGGTGCCCTGGACGCCCGCGACGACCACGATCTCGCCGGCATGGACGTCGAGGTCGACCCCGTTGACGGCGAGTTCGAGTCGGTCATCGCGGACCTGCACACCGCGCAGACTGAGCACGACATCGCCCGGCGTCGCCGGCCCCTTCGGAACGACCAGCTCCACGTCGCGACCGACCATCAGGTTGGCCAGCTCCTGGCGGGTCGTGGTCTTCGGATCGGCGCTGCCCGCGACGCGTCCGCGGCGCAGGACGACGACGTCGTCGGCGACCTCGAGGACTTCGTTGAGCTTGTGGGTGATGAAGATGATCGTCGTGCCGGTGGCCGTCAGGGACCGGATGATCCCGAACAGCTCCTTTGTCTCGAATGGCGTGAGCACGGCGCTGGGCTCATCGAGGACAAGGATGTCGCTGTGGCGGTAGAGCGCCTTGAGGATCTCCACGCGCTGGCGCACGCCGACCGGCAGGCTCTCGATCTTCGCGTCGGGATTGACGTCGAGCTTGTACTGCTCGGAGAGCTCGACGATCCGCGCCCGCGCAGCTGCCCTGTTGAACGTGCCCAGCGGCCCGCTCACCGTCTCCGAGCCGAGGGCGACCGCCTCGACCACGTCGAAGACGGGCACGAGCATGAAGTGCTGGTGGACCATCCCGACGCCGGCGTCGATCGCCGCTGCCGGGTCGCCGAAAACGCGCTCTTCCCCGTCGATGAAGATCTGGCCCGAATCCGGCTTGTACAGGCCGGACAGGATGTTCATGAGCGTCGTCTTGCCGGCACCGTTCTCGCCGAGCAGCCCGAGCACCTTGCCCCGGTCCGCCGAGATCGAGATCTTGTCATTGGCCAGCACGCCGGGGAATCGCTTGGTGATGTCACGCAATTCGAGCCGCATGTGGTTGGG
>JBKJXL010000357.1:0-6121 GCA_046716225.1 Candidatus Limnocylindrales bacterium
AGCCCGGCCAGTGCGCCGCCGCCGGCCGGCACGAGCTCGTGCGACGTCTTCCGCGCGAGGTTGGCGAGGATCGAGACCATGTTCGCGTTGCCGGCCCGCTCGCCATAGCCGTTGATCGTGGCCTGGACGTGGCGGACGCCGGCGGCGACCGCGGCCATCGAGTTGTCGACCGCCAGCTCGGCGTCGTTGTGGGTATGGATCCCCCACTCGACCGGCGCGCCGGCGGCATCTGGATCACCCTCGAGTGCCGATCGGGCGTCGGTGACGATCGCGACGAGCTCGTCGGTCAGGGTCCCGCCGTTCGTGTCGCACAGGACGAGCGTCCGGGCGCCGGCCTGGCGGGCTGCCCGGAGCGTGGACAGCGCGTAGTCCCGATCGTCGCGGTAGCCGTCGAAGAAGTGCTCGGCGTCGTAGCCCAGCTCGCGGCCGCGCTCGACGATGAACCCGACCGAATCCGCGATCATGTCCAGGTTCTCCGCGGGCGTGGCCCCCAGGACCTCGGTGACATGCAGCAGCCAGCTCTTGCCGAAGATGGTCACGACTGGCGTCTCCGCCGCGACCAGTTCGCGCAGGTTCGGGTCGTCCGCCGGCTTGTTGGCACGGTGACGGGTGGACCCGAACGCGGCCAGCCTGGCGCCTTCCCAGGTGATGTTGCGCGCGGCCGCGAAGAACTCGACGTCCTTGGGATTCGAGCCGGGCCAGCCGCCCTCGATGAACGGCATGCCGAACTCGTCGAGCATCCGGGCGATGCGCAACTTGTCGGCCAGCGACAGGGTGATGTTCTCGCCCTGGGTCCCGTCGCGCAGCGTCGTGTCGTAGAGGATGACCGGCTGGTCGCTCATGCGGACACCGCGGCGCCCAGCGCATCCACGACAGCGGTCGCGAAGGCCGTCGTCCCGACGACCACCAGCCCGTCCGTCGCGTCGCGCGGGTCCGCCAGATCGCCGGTCCGCCAACCGTCATCCAGCGCCGCGCTGACGGCGGCCTCCACCGCCGACGCCGCGTCCTCGCGTCCGAGCGACAGCCGCAGCAGCATCGCGGTCGACAGGATCGTGCCGATCGGGTTGGCCTTGTCCAGGCCGGCGATGTCGGGCGCCGACCCGTGGATCGGTTCGTACAGCCCGAACACGCCGTGGGCGGTCCGGCCAGTCCCCAGCGACGCCGAGGGCAGCATGCCGAGGCTCCCGGCCAGCACCGCCGCCTCGTCCGACAGGATGTCGCCGAACAGGTTCTCGGTGACGATGACATCGAAGCTCGACGGGTGTCGCACGAGGAGCATCGCGCACGAGTCCACCAGCTGATGGCTCAAGGTGACCGCCGGATGCTCGGCAGCGACCTCATTCGCGACCGTCCGCCACAGGCGCGAGGTCGCCAGGACGTTGGCCTTGTCCACGGACGTCACGTGGCCACGCCGGCCGGCCGCCAGCTCGAACGCCAGGGTCACGATGCGGCGGATCTCCGGCTCCGAGTACGGCAACGTGTCCAGCGCCTCCCGCGACGCACCGTCGCCGGACGCTTCGCGGCGCTCGCCGAAGTACACCCCGCCGGTCAGCTCCCGGACGATGAGCATGTCGACGCCGTCCAGCAGTTCGGGCCGCAGCGGTGAGGCGGTGGCCAGCGCGGGATGGACGCTGACCGGGCGAAGGTTCGCGTACAGCCCCAGGCCGCCGCGGAGGGCGAACAGGGCCTGTTCCGGACGCACCGTGGCCGACGGGTCGGACCACTGCGGGCCACCCACGGCACCCAGCAGGATCGCGTCGGCGGCCCCGCAGGCGGTGACGTCCTCGGGGCGGATCGCGACGCCGTAGGCATCGATCGCCGCGCCGCCCACGAGGAACTCGGACCAGTCGATCCGGAACCCGAACCGCTCGCCCGCCGCGTCGAGCACGCGCCGGGCGGCCGCGACGACCTCCGGCCCGACCCCATCGCCCGGGATCGTCGCGATCCGATAGGTAAGGTCGCCCTCCGGCATGGGAGGCCCAGCTCCGTTCGCGGCGAGACGAACGCGACGGCGACCCCGTTGATCTCGGCGCCGTGGAGCTTGTTCACCGCCGTCAGATACGCGTCAAGGGACGCTTCGATGATGTTCGTGCTCAACCCGTGGCCCGACACGACGAGTGCCCCGGGCCCCTCGGGGGAGGATCGGCGGCAGCGGACCAGGGCCTGGCCCTGGGCAGCCACCCCGGCCGACACGGCCTTGATCTCGTACTCGGTGAGCGTCGGATGCCAGCCGAGGACCGGCTGGAGGGCCTGGTCCACGGCGCTGAACAAGGCGTTGACCGGGCCGTTGCCGGTGGACTCGGCGGTGCGCTCGTCGCCACCGATCGTGAGCGTGACCGTCCCGGTCGCGTTGCCGCCGTGGGACGAGGTCACGCTCCAGCCGATGAGGGCGACCGACGCCGGGACTTCCGAGGCCCGCTGCTCGACGAGGGCGTGGAGGTCCGCATCGGTGACTTCCTTCTTCGCGTCGGCGAGGGCGACCGCCTGGCGGTAGACCTCCTCGAGCGCCTCGCCCTCCAGGTCGTAGCCGAGCTCCTTGAGCTTGCCCTGGATGCCTCGCCGGCCGGACAGCTTGCCGATCGTCAACTGGCTGCCGGACAGGCCGACGGACTGCGGGGTCATGATCTCGTAGGTCAGCGGGTTCTTGATCACGCCGTCCTGGTGGATACCGGACTCGTGGGCGAAGGCATTGCCGCCGACGATCGCCTTGTTCGGCTGGATGGCGAACCCGGTCAGGTAACTGACCAGGCGGCTGGCCGCGGTCAGCTGCTCGGTCTGGACGTGGCTGCCCAGCTCCGGGAACTGCGTGGGCCGCGTCCGGAGGGCCATCACGACCTCCTCGAGCGACGCGTTGCCGGCCCGCTCGCCGAGCCCGTTGATGGTCACCTCCACCTGGCGCGCGCCGGCCTGGACTGCGGCCAGCGTATTGGCCGTGGCCAGCCCCAGGTCGTTGTGGCAATGGACGCTGACCGTGGCCTGGTCACCGACGAGGTTGACGACCTTCTCGACCAGCGCGCCGAACTCGCTCGGGATCGCGTAGCCGACCGTGTCCGGGATGTTCACCGTGGAGGCGCCCGCCTCGACGACAGCCTCGTAGACCTGGAGGAGGTAGGCGATGTCGGTCCGCGAGGCGTCCTCGGCGGAGAACTCGATCTCGGCGTCGCGGCCGAGTTGCTCGCGGCCGTGCCGGACCCACTTCACGGCCTCGCCGAGGGCGGTCTCGCGGTCCACCCGCAGCTTGTGCTTCAGGTGGATGTCGCTGGTGGCGATGAACACGTGCAGGTGCGGCCGCTCGGCGACCTTGATCGCCTCGATCGCGCGCTGCGGATCGCCGACCTTGCAGCGAGCGAGCGCCGCGACCGCGATCCCGCCACGGGTCTCCTGGGCGATCCGATGGACGGCCTCGAAGTCGCCCGGCGAGGCGGCCGGAAAGCCGGCCTCGATGACGTCCACCTTCAGGCGGACGAGCTGGCGCGCGACCTCCAGCTTCTCGGCAACGGTCAGGCCTGCCCCGGGCGCCTGCTCACCGTCGCGCAGGGTGGTGTCGAAGACGCGGACGCTGCCCGCCGGGACGAACGCGCCCGCCGGGCGAGGTACGGGCGCGGTCATCGCGAGGCGCCCGGCGTGGTCGCCGCGGCCTGGGCCGAGCCGGCCTGGACCTCGACCGGGTTGAGGAACGGCATCTGGGCGCGCAGCCGTGCCCCGACCCGCTCGATGAGATGGTCGTGATCGGCCGCGCGCAGCCGCTCGAACTCGGGTCGGCCGGCATCGTTCTCGGCGATCCAGCGGTTCGCGAACGTCCCGTCCTGGATATCCTTGAGGACGGCCTGCATCGTCGCGCGCACGCTCGCGTCGATGATCCGCGGGCCGCTGACGTAGTCGCCGTATTCGGCCGTGTCGCTGACGCTGAAGCGCATGAAGTTGAGGCCGCCGCGATACATCAGGTCCACGATCAGCTTCAGCTCGTGCATCGTCTCGAAGTACGCGAGCTCCGGCTGGTAGCCGGCCTCGACCAGCGTCTCGAACGACATCTTCACGAGCGCGGCAGTGCCGCCGCACAGCACCGACTGCTCGCCGAACAGGTCCGTCTCGGTCTCCTCGGCGAAGGTCGTCTCGAGGATCCCGGCGCGCGTGTTGCCGAGCGCCCGGGCGTAGGCCATCGTGCGGTCGCGGGCCGTGCCGGACTCGTCGCGATGGACGGCGAACAGGGCGGGCACGCCGCCACCGGCCTGGTAGACGCTGCGGACCAGGTGGCCCGGGCCCTTGGGCGCGACCATGCCGACGTCCACGATGCCGGGTGGGTCGATCCGACCGAAGTGGATGTTGAACCCGTGGGCGAACATCAGCAGGTGGCCGGCGCGCAGGTTCGGCGCGATCGATTCGTCGTAGACGGCCTTCTGGGACGTGTCGGGGACCAGGATCATGATGACGTCGGCCGCGCGGACGGCCTCATCGACGTCCATGACCCGCAGGCCCGCATCGGCCACGAGCTTGCGGCTCTGCGACGTCGGGGCGAGGCCCACGACGACGTCGACGCCACTTTCGTGCAGGTTGAGCGCGTGGGCATGGCCCTGGCTGCCGTAGCCGATGATCGCCACGGTCTGACCGGCCAGGGCGGCCGGATCCGCGTCGTTGTCGTAGTACATCGTCGCCGTCATCGCTTGATCGCCTCCTCGATGGATCCTGAGCCGCGCGCCATCACGACGGCTCCGGTCCGGACCAACTCCTTGATGCCATAGGTCCGGACCAGCGCGACGAACGCGTCGATCTCGGATTCGGTGCCGGTCACCTCGACGATGACCGATCCATCGGCCAGGTCCACCACCCGGCCGCGCGAGAGCTCGACGAACTGCAGGATCTCGGCTCGGGTGGAGTCCGTGGCCCGGATCTTGACCAGCGCGAGTTCCAGCTGGACCGTGGGTTCGCCCGTCACGTCCTGCACCTTCAGGACATCGATCAGCCGGTACAGCTGCTTGGCCGCCTGCTCGACGGCGACATCGTCGCCATGCAGGGTGATCGTCATCCGGCTTACGTCGTCGCGGTCCGTGTGGCTGACCGCCAGCGAGTCGATGTTGAAGTTGCGGGCGCGCATCAGGCTGGCGACGCGGTTGAGCACGCCGGGCTTGTTGAGCACGACCGCGACGAGCACGTGTCGGCGGAGCTCACCGCCGCCCGGCAGGGCCCGCGGCGGCGGCGGCAGGCTGTGCGCCGGGACCGGGGCGGGCAGGGTTCCCGGCAGCAGGTCCGCCGGTGCCTGGCGTTCGACTCGGGATCGGCGCTCACTCGTCTGCCCCGCCCCACTTTTCGATGTGGTCGGACAGGCCCTTGCCGGCCGGCATCATCGGGAAGACATTCTGCTCCTCGGCGATCTCGAACCAGATGAGGGCCGGGCCGTCGACCGCCTGTGCGGCCTGGATGGCCGGGTCCACTTCCTCGGGCGTCCGGGCCCGGAAGGCGGGGATGCCGAACGCGTCGGCGAGCTTGGCGAAGTCCGGACCAGGCAGGCTGGAGGAGTGGTAGTTCCCGGCGTAGATGATCTCCTGCCACTGGCGGATCATCCCGAGCTTCTTGTTGTCCAGCAGCGCGATCTTCACCGGGATGTGGTCCGCGACGAGGGTCATCAGCTCCTGGAACGTCATCTGGAAGCCACCGTCGCCGGTGATCGCCCAGGTCTCGCGGTCGGGTCGACCGAGTGCCGCCCCCATCGCCGCGGGGACGCTGAAACCCATCGTGCCCAGGCCGCCGGAGCTGACGTGGCTGTTCGGCTCGCGGAATCCCGTGTAGCGGGCCAGCCACATCTGGTTCTGGCCGACGTCCGCCACATAGGTCGCGGCATGCTCCGACAGCTCCCCGATCCGCTGGACGACGTAGTCCGCCGAGAGCAGGCCGTCTCGCCACGCACCGGACCCGTGCCAGCTCGACGCGACCGAGTCCGTCTTCCAGCCGGCGAGCTGCTCGAAGTAGTCCGCTCGTGTCGTCGGATCCACGGTCGCGACCATCGGCGTCAGCGCACGCAGGACCCGCCCCGCGTCACCGACGATGGGGACCTCGACCGCCACGTTCTTGCCGATCTCGGCCGGGTCGATGTCCACGTGGATGATCCGGGCGTACGGCGCATAGG
>JBKJXL010000358.1:0-7015 GCA_046716225.1 Candidatus Limnocylindrales bacterium
ATCCAGATGAGCGCCGGCGACTCCATGCCGTACCCACCCGCCGACTCGACGACCTTGAAGACCGGGTACGGATAGGCGCCGAGGCGCGCTCGAAGCAGGTGGAACGCGTCGGCCGCAGCATCGAGCATCGCCGAACCAGGCGAACCGGGCCGATACCAGACCCGGACCGTCGTCCCGTCCACGATCCGCGAGCTGGTCCGGTAGTCCGTGGCCGCGGTCACCGTGAAGTCACGGACGTTGCGGGCCTGGAACGTCTGCGACAGCCCATCGGCCGTGGCCGCGATCCGGTCGCCGGTCGTGGCGAATACGAGCTTGCGGTCGGCGACGATCCGGACCTTCACCAGCGGACTCGATGGCGTCATGAACGGATCGCCGTGATTCGGTCGGTCGAAAGCGATCCGGCGGCTCACCCATGGCAGCCATCGGTACAGGTCCATGATCCCGTTCGCCTTCGTGAACAGCCAGTTCGAGCCGGTCAGGGTGCTGCGCAGCGTGGCGCTGTAGCGGATCTGGACCATGGTCGTCGCGCCGTTCGCCAGGGACTTGCCCAGCGGCACGCTGATCGTCTGGTCGCTGATCGTGGCCGCCACGGTTGCGCCGTCCACCCGGGTCGGTTGCAGCCGGATCCCGCCAAGCCGGGTGGCGATGGTGTTGAACTCGACTCGGTCGATCGCTGCGCCGGAGGTGTTCTTGATCGTCGCCCGTGAGTCCACGTAGACCGCCCTGGACGTCCACGCGAGCTTCAGGACGGAGTCGTAGGTGGCTTCCAGGTTGACGCTCGAGGCGGCCCTGGTGGGCGGGGCAGCAGCCGGGAGGAGCAGTGTCACGACCGCGATGGTCATGGCGGCCGCGACGATGGACGGACGGGCCATGCGAGCCATGCTACCCCAGCATCCCGAGAAGGCCGACCCGTACACTTGACCCCGTGACCCAGACCGTGGCCATCGGCGATCCCTTCCTGCAGGCCATCGGCGCGCGCCTCCCGGAGCTGCGGCTGCTGACCGATCCGCTAGATCGCGAGTCGTATCGCTTCGATGAGACGGCGTACCTGACGCCCGGCCTCCCCGGCGCCGTGGCACTGCCGACGGAGACGGCCCAGGTGTCCGAACTGCTGCGCCTGGCCACGGAATTCCGCGTGCCGGTCGTCCCGCGCGGCGCGGGATCCGGGCTGTCAGGCGGCGCGACCGGCATCGACGGCGCCCTGACGATCGCCTTCACCGCGATGGACAAGATCCTCGAGATCGACAAGGCCAACCTGGTGGCGGTGGTGCAGCCCGGGGTCATCAATGCCCACCTGAAGGCCGCGGTCGCCGCCCAGGGCCTGTTCTACCCGCCTGATCCCGCCAGCTACGAGATGTGCTCGATCGGTGGCAACCTGGGCACCAACGCCGGTGGATTGTGCTGTGTGAAGTACGGGCAGACCCGCGAATCCGTGTTGTCCCTTGAGGTCGTGATGGCGGACGGGACCGTCATCCGGACCGGCGGCCGGAACATCAAGGACGCGGCGGGGTACTCCTTGACGCATCTGATCGTCGGGAGCCAGGGGACACTGGCGGTCATCACCGAAGCGACCCTGCGGCTCCGGCCTGCGCCGCCCCCGCGGTCCACCCTGCTGGCGTTCTTCCCGTCGCTCGAGTCCGCCGGCGATGCGGTCGCGGGGATCGCCGCGGCTGGGTTGACCCCGGTGACGCTGGAGTTGATGGACAAGAACACGATCTGGGCCGTCGACGACATGAACCACCTGGGCCTGGACCGTGACGCTGCCGCGATGCTCATGATCGAGTCGGACATGCCGGGTGTCGCTGCCGCCGCGGAACTGGAGCGCGCCGACGCCGCCTGCGTGGCGGCCGGTGCCACCTCGACGATCCGCTCCGAGACCGAGCAGGAGGCCGACCTCCTCCGCCAGGCTCGTCGAGCCGCGCACTGGGCCTTCGAGCGCATCGGCGACGTTCACATGGAGGACATCGTCGTGCCGCGATCGCGTGTTCCGGACATGCTCCGGGCGATCGAGGCGATCGGGGTCAAACACGGCGTCCGGATGGGCGCGTTCGGCCACGCCGGGGACGGCAACCTCCACCCGGACCTCGTCTTCGAGCGCGGCGACCCGATGGCCCACGAACTCACCGAGCGTGTTCGGGTGGACCTCTATCAGACCGCCATCGACTTCGGCGGCAGCGTCACCGGCGAACACGGCATCGGCACCGCCCGGCGCGACTGGCTCGTCCCCCAGCGCGGCGAGGACGCCGTCCGCGTGATGCGTGCGATCAAGGCCGCTCTCGACCCGCTGGGGATCCTCAACCCGGGGCGCGTTCTGCCCGACGCGTAGTCGGGCTCGGCGATGCCCGGCGATACCTGGCCCGGCGACCCCCCTGGCCCGGCGACCCCCCAAGCCCGGCCAGAGTCGGCCGAAGGGACCTCACAGGTGCCTGTCTCGCACGAGTGAGCCTGGGACCCCGCTGATTCCAACAGATCCTGCTGTTTCGGCCGCGGTCCACGAGGCGTTCGTGCGGAATCGGGTCCTCACAGGACCCTACCGCGCGTCCGACGCTCCGTCGCCGCTCGGCGATGTAGTCGCCCCGTGCGGCGATGCCCGGCGCGGCCACTGCACCGTCGACCACCCGACTCATCCGAACCTCCTTGGGCTGCGCATACCGGAGCGAAGGTGCACGGGACTCGCGATACCGGCGCCGTCAGCCCACAGGTCGGCCGGCCCGAACCATGACGCCGGACGTCCGTCAGCCCCAGGAGATCCACGAAAGGATCATCGATGAAACGTCCAGGCAAGTTCCTGCCGCTCGGAGCGGCACTCGTCGTGCTCACGCTCGGCGCGGCCCCGATCCTGTCGAGCGCGGCCGATCACATCGACGCGTCGGCGTTCGGTTCCCTCGGCACCCCGGGTGGTGCGTTCAACCCCGTCTCGCAGAACGGCGAACGCGACATCAACGATGTCTACGCGTTCCAGGGCTCGAATGCCTCGCGCACCGTCCTCGCGATGACCACCAACCCGGCCATCAACGCCTTCGGCGGGAAGTTCGGGTCCAACGTTCGTTACATCATCAACGTCGATCGCAACGGTGATGCGGTCCAGGACCTGGCCTACGTGATCCGGTTCGACAACGGCGCCGCCGGCAACCAGGCGTACAAGGTGACCCGCTACACCGGCTCGAACGCCGTTTCGCTCAAGACCGGCATCGTTCGTGGCTCCGGCTCCACAGCCGGAACCGGCAGGGCCGCCCTCGCCGGCGATGGCAAGGTCTTCGCGGGCGTCCGCTCGGACCCATTCTTCTTCGACCTGACCGGCTTCGTCGGCACCCTATTCAACATCGGCGATGACGCCCTCGGCGAGAACCCGACGGACATCTTCGCCGGCTTCAACACCAACGCCATCGTCATCGAAGTCCCCGACGACCAGCTCGGCGGGAAGATCGGTGTCTGGGGTCAGACGACCTGGTGGAACGGCAGCGCGTGGATGGCCGGTGACCAGATGGGTCGCCCGGCGATCAACACGGTGTTCAACACGAGCTTGGTCGATTCGGGCGCCGGCGCCACCAAGAACCAGTTCAACGCCACCCCGCCGTCCCAGCAGCGGACCGCGTTCGGCGGCAAGTTCCGGACCAACGTCATCACCACGTTGACCAACATCAACGCGGTGCTCGGGACCGGACAGCCGGACTACACGTTGGCCCAGGCCCAGGGTCTGGCCGACTTCCTCCTGCCGGACGTCCTCACCTACGACACGGCGACGGTCGCCGGGTCCCTCAACGGTCGCGACCTGAACGACGATGTCATCGACATCGAGCTCGGCATCACGACCAACGGTTCCGTGACGAGCGATGGCGTCGGGCCGCACAGCGACTACCTCGCTGTCTTCCCGTACCTCGGCGTTCCGCACTGACCGTGTTCCGGCGGAGGGCTCCTTCGCGGTCCTCCGCCGCTTCCTCCCTGACCTGACCACCACGGGACGCGATCGAATGACCATTTTCACCCGGAGCGAGGAGCGCCCGGACCGCGGCGCACCGAGCCCGGACCGCGGCGCGCCGAGCCCGACCGGCCGGAGCCATCGCCCTCGGGCGATCGGGATCCTGGCGGCCGCGGCGATCCTCGTCGTCGGTTCGTACCTGGCGTCCGGGATCCTCGCGGGAGCGCGATCGGACGCCGGCCCCAAGGCTGTCGATGCGGCCATCTCGATCGACGGACCTGGCGCCCTGCCTCGCGTGGAGGCCGCGCCGGTCCCCGATTCGCTCGCCCAGATCGATCGCTCGATCACCGCCTGGACGGCGAACCTCGCGGCCGAACCCCGCGACCACCTCTCGGCGACGACGCTCGCGACCCTGCATCACGCTCGCGGCCGACTCACCGGCGACCTTGGGGACCAGGAGCGTGCGCTCGGGTTCGCCAGGGAGGCCGCACGACTTGCCCCGACCGAGGCCGGCGGCCGAAGCATCCAGGCGGTCGTCCTGTACACGCTCCACGACTTCACCGGTGCCCTGACCGTGGCGGAGTCGCTCTTCCGCGACGACCCGACGCAGCTCGGCGCACTGGCCACGATGGCCGATGCGAAGCTGGAGCTCGGCCGTATCGCCGACGCCCGCTCCGACCTGGACCAGCTCGCGACCCTGGCCTCCGGCCCGTCGGTCGACATCCGGCTGGCACGACTGGCCCTTCTGACGGGTCAGGCGGATGAGGCGGTCCGCCTGGCGGTCGCCGCTCGCGACCGTACGGCGGCCGATCTCGCCATCGGCGGCACCGGCGACCTCGGTTTCCACGAGTTTGCGGTGGGGGAGTACGCCCGCCTAGCCGGCGACGCCGCCCTCGCTCGATCCCGGTTCGAGGCGGCCCTCGCGATCCGAAGCTCCGACATCGGCACGCTCGTCGGGCTGGCTCGCATCGACGCCTTCGAAGGCCGGACCGATGAAGCCATCGCAGGTCTGCAGCGGGCCGCCGCCATCGCACCGCAACCCGAGACCATCGCGCTCCTGGGCGATGTCCTGCAGGCGTCCGGCGACGCGGCCGGTGCGACGACCCAGTTCGAGACCGTGCGCTTCATCAAGCGACTCGGCGAGATCCAGAACACCGTGTTCGACCGAGTGCTGCTCCGCTTCGAAGCCGACCACGGCGGCGCGTCCGACGAACTCCTTGCCAGGGCTCGAGCATCGGTTGCCGCGCGCCCCGATCCGAGCGGCCACGACGCACTGGCCTGGATCCTGTACCGGCTTGGTCGATTCGACGAGGCGGCCACCGAGATCGCCGCCGCCAGTACAGACGGCGCGACCGACGCCCGGCTGCGGTTCCACCGTGGCGCGATCGCGCTTGCGCTCGGGGATGCGGCCGCTGGTCGTGCGGACCTGGAGTGGGCGCTGGTGCTTGGTCCGGCCCTCGATCTTGCGGAGCGGGCGGAGGCAGAGCGGCTGCTCGGTCGCTGACCGGCGCGGCAGCCGCCGATCCGCGCGGCAGTTTGCCGATCCGCGCGGCAGGTGCCGATCCGACCCTCGATGCACGAACGGTGTTCATTCGGACGCCATCGGCAGTGCTGCGCGGCGCCGGTCCATCGATCGCACGCCCGTAGCCGCGTGTGATGCGCAGCTCGTGTGCGCCGGCGGTCACAACGCACCCGTTGATGGCCAGCGACCCGAGGCAGCAAGGTGATGGTTGCCTCGATAGCCCCCGGATGAACATGTACCGTGCGCGGTTTCCCCAGGCGGCCGACGATCTCAGTCGCGGTGACCGAGTGCCTTCGCGCCGGTGTGGCGCTGGAGCTCGCGTCGGCCGCCCAGGTCCGCGCGCCTCAAACGGGTGGACGCTGACAACTCGGAACCAGGAGCGTCGCCCCAGCGACGAGGATCGCGGCGAGGACCATCAGCAGCTCGAAACCTGCGCCCGCGGCCACGGCCCGCCACGGATGACCATGTCGAGCGATGCGCATCGTGACGACGCCGCTGATCGCAAGCCCGAACCCGATCGTGAGCCCGAGGGCCAATGACGGAAGGACCCACGCGTCAGCCGTGCGGATCGCCCCGAACTCGCAGTCGGGCGAGCCGAACACGTGCAGCGACCGCCCCGCGGCGACGATGCTGACGACGGAGCCGACGACGAACGCAGCGAGAACACCCTGACGCGGAGGAAGGCGACGCCAGATGAGTCCTCCGACGACCGGAGCCGAGATCCACACCGGGATGACCACGGCCCAACCGAAGGCGGCGCGGTCGAAGGGCCCGATCACGAGCAGTCGATCGCTGATCGACCACAAGGCGTAGGCGACCGCGACGATCGCAAGGGGCACCGCCACGGCGAGCAGGAACCGGGCCGGTTGCCCCTCGGCCCGGGAAGCGACGTCCTCGGCCGACGTGTTCAACCCCGCACCTCCCTCTCCGCTCGCGGCGTGTCAGTCGCAGTCTGTCACGCCCGACTGATCGGCCGCCCTGGGCGCTCGTTCGCCAGGTCCAGACGTCGTTCACGCTCGCTTCCGTTGTGGCCCAAAGGGTCGTTGGCTGCCGTCGTAGGATGGGCGCCCGATGTCAGGTGTTCGTGCGCGACTTCGATCCAGGCTGGTGCCGGCGCTGCTGGTGTCGACCGCGATCACGCTCATCGTCGCGGGCCTGCTGACGTACATCCAGCCGATCGTCGGTGAGGCCGGAGTGCTCGCCGATCGCAGCGCGTCGTCGTCGGTGCCGCTGATCACGTTCCCGGCCCTCACGTCCGCGACACCGCATGCCTCGCCGGATCCGAAGCGGGTCGCGACGCGCGTCCGCATCGCCGACCTCGGGATCGACCTGCCGGTGGTCAAGGCGGTCGCCGGGTACCCACCGTGCGGCGTGGCACTGTCGATGTCGGCGACTGGACTCGGCCAACCGGGACAGGGTCGGGCGACCTACCTGTACGCACACGCGCGGCCTGGCATGTTGCTGCCGCTGCTCGAGACGCCCGAGTCGCGTCAGCGCGGCGTCCGGGTGGAGGTCTGGACGAGCGACGACTTCCGCTACGTCTACCAGATCGTCGACGTCCGCCGCGACCAGGA
>JBKJXL010000359.1:0-3148 GCA_046716225.1 Candidatus Limnocylindrales bacterium
GCGAGGCCGTTAACCCGGGGGCGGCGCACCCGTTTTTAGCGGCGGGGCGGGGGGCCCAGGCGGGCCCCCGACGCCGCGAGGCCACGGAAGATGTTGCCGCCCCCGACGACGATGCCGACTTGCACACCCAGCTTGTGGACCGTAGCGACCTGACCGGCGATGAACGCACAGAACCCCGGGTCCACGCCGTACTGGCGATCGCCGAGGAGGGCCTCGCCGGACAGCTTCAGGAGGATGCGCCGGTAGC
This sequence comes from Candidatus Limnocylindrales bacterium, assembly GCA_046716225.1. Classification (GTDB taxonomy): domain Bacteria; phylum Chloroflexota; class Limnocylindria; order Limnocylindrales; family CSP1-4; genus SPCO01. The sequence continues at coordinate 248 of JBKJXL010000359.1, forward strand.
GGACCAGCGCATCGCCTTCGGTCCGGGTGGCCCCGGCATCACTCACAGTTCTTCCCCGACCTCGAAGCGGACGAATCGACGGACCTTGATGTTCTCGCCGATCGTGGCGATCGCGCTCGTGATCAGCTCACCGATGGTCTGGTCCGTGTCCCTGAACGGCTGCTCCGTCAACACGACCTGCTGATACCACTTCTTGAGCTGTCCGTCCACGATCTGGACGCGGATGTTCTCCGGCTTCTTCTGGACCGACTCGTCCGCGAGCAGTTCGGCCTTCTTCGCGTCAAGGGCCTCGGCCGGGATCGACTCGATGGTGGGGTACAGCGGCTTGAGTGCCACGACCTGGATGGCCAGGTCCTTGACCAGCTGCTGGAATCGCTCGTTGCGCGCGACGAAGTCGGTCTCGCAATTGACCTCGATGAGCGCACCGAACCGCCCGCCCGTGTGGATGTAGGTGCCGATGAGCCCCTCGCGAGCGTCGCGCCCGGCCTTCTTGGCCGCCTGGGCCACGCCACGATCACGAAGGAGGGCGACCGCCTTGTCCAGGTCGCCGTCCGTCTCCGTCAGCGCCTTCTTGCAATCCATGAACCCGGCGCCGGTCCGCTCGCGCAGTTCCTTGACCAGCTCCGCCGAGATGTCGGCCATATCCGTTCGTTCTCCCTATGTTGCGGCGGCCCGCTGCGGCCTACCGCCGTGATGGTTGTCGTGTGTCGGGTGTGCGGATCGGCCGTCGGCCGACCCGTCACGGTCCCGGTGCGGGATCCGCCTAGCCGGCGTCCTCGGCCTTCTCGGCCGCCTCGCGCGCGAGTTCCGCGGCGATGTCCTCCGGGCTGGCTTCGGCTTCGGCGATGGAGACTTCTGCGATCGGGGGCTCCAGCCGTGCGGCTCGGTCGCCGGGCAGCAGATCGTCCTCGTCGACATCAGGTTCGAACGACAGGGCTGCGCCGCCGGCCAGGGCCGCGACGAGCTCGTCGGATGCGCCGGACTCCTCGTCTTCCTGCTCCGGCAGGGCCATCGGCTCCATGACGTCCGGCTCCGACGATGCACGCGCGGAGCGCTCCTGGGCGCCTTCGATGGCGGCGTCCGCGACCGCTGCGCACAGCAGGCGGATCGCCCGGATCGCGTCGTCGTTGGCTGGGATGATGAAATCGAGCTCGTCGGGGTCCACATTCGTGTCACCGGTCCCGACGACCGGGATCTCGAGCTTGTTCGCCTCGGTCACCGCGATCCGCTCGCGGTGCGGGTCGACGACGAAGATAGCGCCGGGCAGGCGCTTCATCTTGCGCATGCCGCCCAGGGTCGCCTCGAGCTTGACCATCTCTTCGGTCAGCTTTGCGGCCTCCTTCTTGGTCATGCGATCGAAGTCGCCGGCGTCGCGTCGTGCCTCGAGCTGTTCGAGCAGGGCGATGCGCTTCTTGATCGTCGTGAAGTTGGTGAGCATGCCGCCGAGCCAGCGCTTGTTGACGAACGGCTGGTTGGCGCGCATCGCGTCCTCACGCACGGGCTCGTGGGCCTGCTTCTTGGTCCCGACGAACAGGACCTGATCGCCGCGTGCGACCGTCTCTCGAACGAATTCGAGGGCGACGTCAAGCCGCTGGACGGTCTGGGCAAGATCGATGATGTGGATCCCGTTGCGCTCCGCGAAGATGAACGGGCGCATCTTGGGGTTCCAGCGGCGAGTCTGGTGTCCGAAGTGGACTCCGGCTTCCAGCAGCTGCCGCATCGAAACGGACGGCACGGTGTGCGACCTCCTGATCGGTTCTGTCCTCCGCGGGCCTCGTCGTCGGGGACCGTGGCCGTGGCCATCGGCACCACCCCGGCCGGGATGATCCGCGTGTGAGCTCCACGCCGTGTGGCGCGGGCGCGCTTCGAACCTCGAAGCCGGCGGAGTCTAGCACAAGGTCGCGCTGGGGCCGGGATACGCGGATCCTGTGCGGCCACGGTCCGTACACTCCGGGAGATGAGCCACCGCGACCGTCTGGCGCTGGACCCGATCGCCCCCGATCAGGAGGTCGGCCGATGGCTCGCGGCGTTGGAGGACGGCCGGCGAGACACGATCCGAGAGCTCGACCGGGTGGATGCGGGAGTCATCGATCGCCGACCAGACGGCCCGCTCGACACGATCGGGACCCTGCTGTACCACATCGGGCTGATCGAAGCGGACTGGGTCGCGTCGGATGTGCTCGGCCTGATGGACCCGCCGGAACTCGCGGCCTGGCTCCCGTGGCCCGACCGGACCGAGGATGGCAGGCTGACACCGGTCACGGGCCTGTCGCTCGACGAGCACCTCGAGCGCCTGGGCGCGATCCGAACCTGGACCCTCGATCGGCTTCGCACGCTGGACGGGGCTGACTTCCACCGAGTCCGGTCCATGCCCGACTACGACGTCGCCCCCGACTGGGCGGTCCATCACATCCTCCAGCACGAAGCCGAGCATCGGGCGCACATCGCCTGGATCCGCGACACGAGTTCGCCCGGAGCGCCTGACGGATACGTCGCTGATAAGTGAGCGTCGTCAGGATGGGCGGATGGATGGTGCTTCCGGCGACGCGAGGCGGACGCTGGCGCAGCAGGCGGGGGACGCCGCCGAGGTGCTCGTCGCCGAGCACCGGATCTCGATCGGCTGGAGGATCCTGGCCCGGAACGTGCACGTCGGCCGGCACGAGCTGGATCTCGTCGGAGTGGACCCGGGCCCACCGTCCGCCCTCGTCGTCGTCGAGGTGCGCTGGCGGGTGAGTCGCTCATTCGGGCTGCCCGAGGAGTCCGTCGATCACCGCAAGCGCACGCGGGTCCGGGCAGCCACCTACGGCCTCCTGGATCGCGGGACCCTCGCGAACGGCGAGCCGTTGCCACGGTTGCCGTTGCGCTTCGACCTGATCGTCGTCGAGCCAGGAGTCGGTCGTG
>JBKJXL010000360.1:0-2839 GCA_046716225.1 Candidatus Limnocylindrales bacterium
AGGATCCGGGCGAGGACGACAGACGCATCGATGACGATCGGTGGACCAGGCGTCACTTGTCGTCGTCCCGATGATCGCGGTCGTATCGAACCCACTCGGCGGCTCGCATCTCGCCGGAGTTGCCACCCCGTTCGAGATACCACTCCTCGCTGAATCGAGTCAGCTCCTCCAGGGCGCGGCGTCGACGGGCGATCTCCTCCTCCCGGTCCTTGCCGCTCGTCACCCGAACCCCGTCCTCGTAGGACACGACGAACGCGAGGGGCTTGTGATCCCGTTCGATCAGGATCGATTCGCCCGCCGACGCGGCATCCAGGATCTCGCCGAGTTTCTGTCGAAGCTCAGTGGCTGTGATCGTCCTCATGGTCAACCATGATAGTCAGCCAGTATGGTCGAGTCAAATTCCGATTCATCTCTAGACATCACACCCCTGTACGCCGATACTTCCTCTCTATGAGCGACATCGTTGAAGCGACCGGCATTCGACTCCGCGTCGGGCAAGCCGCTGAGATGCTCGGCGTCTCGGTCGAGACCCTACGTCGCTGGGAGAGCGCCGGGATCCTGCGCATGGAGCGGTCCGATGGCGGCCAACGCCTGGTCGCGATGATCGAGGTCTCGCGCCTGCTGGACGCCCGCCGCAAGACCGCCAGCGACCGCCCGATCGTGGCTCAGTCGGCCCGCAACCGGTTCGTCGGGATCGTGACCCGGGTCGAGCGAGACGGCGTCGCCGCGGTCGTGGAGGTCATCGCCGGCCCACATCGGTTGGTCAGCCTCATGACCGCCGAAGCCGTCGAGGACCTGGACCTGAAGGTCGGCGATGAAGCCGTGTGCGTCATCAAGGCGACCAACGTCATCGTCGAGATCCCGTCCGCGAGAGAGACGCGCGGGTGACCCGGCGAATCCTGGTCGCGGGCGTCGCGGCGGCGCTGCTGCTGAGCGCCTGTACCGGCCCCGGCGGCTCGGCGAGCAAGGAGCCCACCGAGCTCACCGTCTTCGCCGCAGCGTCGCTCAGGGACTCGATGGAGGCCGTTGCCGACGCCTACGAAGCGGCGAACCCGGGCACGACCCTGGTCGTCGCCACGGACTCATCGGCCGCGCTCGCGACGCAGATCCAGCAGGGTGCCCCGGCGGACGTCTTCCTGTCCGCAGACACGAAGAACCCGCAGGCCCTCGTGGATCATGGCCTGGCCGATGGCGCCGCGGTGCCCTTCGCCGGCAACTCACTCGTCGTGGTCGTGCATGGCGACGACAACCAGATCACGTCACCCGTGCAACTGGCGGAGCCGGGGGTGGACATCATCGCGGCCGGTGACGACGTGCCCATCACGACGTACGCCACCCAGGTCGTGCAGAACCTCGCCGCGGAACCGGGTTACCCCGTCGACTTCGTCGAGGCCTACCAGCGGAACATCGTCTCGCGCGAGGACAACGCCCAGGCCATCATCGCCAAGCTGGCCCTTGGCGAAGGCGCGGCGGCGATCGTCTATGCCACGGACGCGAAGGCCTCGAAGACGCTGGTCGCCATCGGGATCCCCCCGTCGGCCAACGTGACGGCCACGTACGCCGGGGTCGTGGTCAAGGCCTCCGGGCATCCCGATCGCGCCCGGGCATTCCTGACCTGGCTTGCCGGACCTGACGGCCAGGAGATCCTGGCCGACTTCGGCTTCGCGGCGCCGCCGTGATGCACGCCGGCACGCGACGGCGATCCGGCTGGGGCGACCGTGGCCTCGTCGCGATCGCGATCCTGTTCGCCCTGTTCCTTGGGCTGCCGGTCGTCACCCTGGTCGGGCGCGCGGTGCTCGATGGCTCGCTGGCGATCGCGGCCGGCTCGCCCGAGGTGCTCGACGCGCTGTGGCTGAGCCTCGTCACCACGGCGATCGCCCTGGTCATCACGGTGGTACTGGGGCTACCACTGGCGATCGTCCTGGCTCGACGCCAGTTCCGCGGCAAGGGTTGGCTCGAGACGATCGTGGACCTGCCCATCGTCCTGCCGCCGTCGGTCGCCGGGCTGGCGCTGCTGCTGGTGTTCGGGCGTCGGGGGCTGCTGTCGGCCCCGTTCGAGTTCCTCGGGATCTCCGTGCCGTTCACCACGATCGCCGTGATCCTGGCCCAGGTATTCGTGTCGGCACCGTTCTTCATCCGCTCGGCGCGGACCGGGATCGCCGGCGTGGATGGCGACATCGAGGACGCCGCTCGCGTCGATGGCGCGTCGGAACGGCAGCTGTTTCGCTCGGTCACGGTGCCGCTCGCCGGCGCCGCGCTGGCCGCCGGCCTGGTCATGACCTGGGCGCGCGCCCTGGGCGAATTCGGCGCGACGATCATGTTCGCGGGCAACATCGAGGGCCGGACGCAGACCCTGCCTCTGGTCGTCTACAGCGAATTCCAGGGCGGCAACCTGGACGGGTCAGTGGCCGCCGCGGCGATCCTGGTCCTGGCCGCGTTCGGCGTCCTCATCGCGGTCCGGGTCTTCCACTGGGGGCGGGTGCTGGATGTGAGGGGCACGTCAGGCGGCGAGTAGGTCAGCGCTGACCTTCCGACGAGATGCGGGAGAGATGGAAGACGATCGCCTGGTGCTCCAGACCGTCTCGAACGGCCTGCCGGTGCTCGGTCGAAGCGCAGTGGTATTGGCCGAGGTAGCGATGACCTGGCGGCTGCTTCACGAAGAGGTAGATCTCTGGAGATCGGTCGATTAGCGCAGCATTGCCTCCTGTTAGAAGCATGTCACCCGATCCATTCCACTCGCCGTAGTAGAGGTAGCCGTCTAGTCCTTCCGGTCCATCGCGGTAGCCCCACTCATCGACCGAGTCCGGGTCGGAAAACAGAAGTACGTAGCTTCCGTTCG
>JBKJXL010000361.1:0-5658 GCA_046716225.1 Candidatus Limnocylindrales bacterium
CGGTCTGCGCGACCTGGGAGTCGATGCCGTCGGCCTGTCCGGCGTGGACGGCGGCCTGCTCATCGCCGAGCGGATCCCGAAGCTGGGGCTCGTCGCCAGCGTCGTCGGCCTGCGGGGACCTCCTGGACGCGATCCTGGTCGGTGGGCAGGTGCCGGTGGTGGCCCCCCTGGCGCGGGATGCGAACGGCATCGTCTGCAACGTCAACGCCGATGACGTGGCAGCCGGGATCGCCGCGGGACTCGGCGCTCGCCAGCTCGTCCTGCTGACCGACGTCGACGGGGTCCGCGACGCCGACGGCCGCAAGCTCGACTCGCTCACTGTCGCCGAGGCCGACCACCTGATCGACACCGGTGTCATCGGCGGCGGGATGGTGCCCAAGATCCGGGCCGCCCTCGGCGCGCTGGGCTGGGCGGGCGCCGAGGCGATCATCGCCGACGGATCCGCCCCGGACGCCCTCCAGCGGGCCCTGACCGACCCGTCGTTCGGCACCCGCATCACGGCCACCCGCGAGGCGGGTGTGGGCGCGGCGTGATGACGGCCACCCACGCGGGCTCCACCCAGGAACTCAAGCGCCTTCGTCAGCGAGCGATCCGTGAACTCATCACGTCGCGGTCGGTCGGTAGCCAGCGGCAGGTCGTCGACGCCCTCATCGCCCAGGGATTCGAGGTCACCCAGGCCACCGTCTCGCGCGACATCACCGAACTGGGACTCATGAAGGCGCCGCGTGCCGACGGCCACATCTACGTCGCTCCGGAGGACGTCGCCAGGTCCGCCCTCCCCTCCCCCGCGTCGGACGAGCGGCTGCGCCGGATCCTGGGCGACATCCCGGTGACCGTCGGTCGCAGCGGCCTGATCCTGCTCCTGACCGGGACGCCCGGCACGGCCAGCGTCATCGCCCAGGCCATCGACGAGTCCACCCTGCGCGAGCAGGAGGGGACCCTGGCGGGCGACAATACGCTCCTGGTCCTGTTCGCCGACGAGTCGCGCTTGGGGCGCTGGCTCGATCGGTTCCGCGCCATCGCGGTCCTCGCCGCCGCCGACACCCCACTCGATCGAAAGCCCACGTCGTTCCCCGGAGGTCCCGTCTCGTGAACAAGGTCGTACTCGCCTACTCGGGCGGCCTGGATACCTCGGTCGCCGTCGCCTGGCTCAAGGAGGAGTTCAGCGTCGAGGTCGTGACCCTCACCGTGGACGTCGGCGGCGGATCGCTCCGGGAAGGAGTCGAGGCGCGGGCGATGGCCGCCGGGGCCTCTCGCGCCTACGTCGTGGACGCTCGCGAGCGGTTCGTGACCGACTTCGTCTGGCCGCATCTCCAGGCCAACGCGCTGTACCAGGGCGCCTATCCGCTCGCGACCGCGCTCGCTCGCCCGTTGATCGCCCAGTTGCTCGTGGAGGTCGCCAAGCGCGAAGGCGCCGACGCGGTCGCGCACGGCTGTACCGGCAAGGGCAACGACCAGGTCCGCTTCGATGTCGCCGTCCACGCCCTCGATCCGGGGCTGGAGGTCGTCGCCCCGATGCGGGTCGGGATGGGCCTGACCCGCGACCAGGAGATCGACTACGCCGCCGAACGGGGCATCGAGATCCCGATCACGAAGGCGTCGCCGTACTCGATCGACGTGAACCTGTGGGGCCGCTCGTGCGAGACCGGCGTCCTGGAGGATCCATGGGTCACCCCGCCGCCCGACGCGTTCGAGTGGACCGTCCCCGCGGGCGAGGCGCCCGATCCGGTCGAGGTCACCATCGCGTTCGAAGGTGGCATCCCGGTCGCGCTCGACGGGGAGCGGGTCGGGGCGGTGGAGCTTGTGGACCGACTGCACGCCCTGGGTGGGGCGCATGGCGTCGGCCGCATCGACCACGTCGAGGACCGCCTCGTCGGGATCAAGAGCCGCGAGATCTACGAGACACCGGCGGCCATGATCCTGCACACCGCCCACCGAGCCCTCGAGGGCCTGACGCTCAGCCGCGACACGCTCCGCTTCGACGCCTTCGTGGCGGACGAACTGGCCCGCCTCATCTACGACGGCCTGTGGTTCAGCGCCCTGTCGCGCGACCTGCGGGCGTATGTCGCGTCATCGCAGCGCGTGGTCTCGGGCGATGTTCGGATCCGGCTCGACCATGGCAGTGCCGTCGTCGCGGGTCGGCGCTCGCCGATGTCGCTGTACGACAAGAGCCTGGCGACCTACGACGAGGGCGACGCGTTCGACCACGCGTCGGCGGTCGGCTTCATCGAGATCTTCGGGCTCCCGCTGCGCGTGGAGGCGGCGCGCCACGGCGCGGTCGGCAAGCATCATGGCGCCGCGTGGACCTGGACGGACCCGCTCCTCGAGACCCTGCCGACCACCGTCACCGATCCGGAACCGACGGCCGTCTAGGCACTGTGTATCACGCGTGATACACTGGCCACATGGACCACGTCACGATCCGGGAGCTTCGGAACCACGGCGGAACGGTCGTTGACCGCGTGGTCGCCGGCGAGCGCCTGACCGTCACCCGCGACGGTCGACCGGTCGCCGAGTTGCGTCCGATCCAGGGACTCCCACCAGCCACAGACGACCTGCTGACTCGATGGCGCCGCTTGCGGTCTGTCGACCCTGTGGCCCTTCGGGCGGACATCGACTCGATCATCGACCCACGCCTGTGACCGTCGCCGGGCGGAAGCGACAGGCCGTCGGACTGCTCGACACGAATGTCGTCATCCTGCTCTCGCGCGATCTCGACCCCTCGTGGCTGCCACTCCGCTCCCAGATCTCGGCGGTGACGTTGGCGGAACTCTCGGTCGGTCCGCTGGTCGCACACTCGGACGCCGAGCGGGCCGCCCGCCAGGCGCAGCTGCAGTACGCGGAGGCGGACTTCGATGCGCTCCCGTTCGATGCCGATGTGGCCCGAGCGTTCGGTCAGGTCGCCAGCTCGCTTCGACGGGCGGGACGCAAGTCGACTGCGAGAGCGTTCGACGCGATGATCGCGGCAACCGCGATCGCGAACGACCTTCCGCTGTTCACGACGAATGCCGACGACTTCGCCGGCATCGAGGGCCTCGTCGTCGTGGCGGTCCCGCATCCGGATGCGGCGTGACCGAGGAAGCAGAGTCTCCCCCAGTGGCTTCTCGCCGTCTCGACGAGCTCGCGTTCCTTCATGACATCGCGCAGCTGGCGACCCTCGCGCGCGACTGGGACGAGCTCATGCGCACGATCGTCGAGCGCACGACGGTCGCGATGGGCGTCGAGGTCTGCTCGTTCTACCTGGCCGATCGAGAGCGGACCCGGCTGACGCTCGCCGCCACCAACGGTCTCGATCGAGCCCAGGTAGGCAAGGTCAGCCTTGGGCTCGGGGAAGGCATCACCGGCCGCGTCGCGGCGACGCGCCAGCCGATCGCGGTCGAGGACGTCACCAAGGACGACCGGTTCGCCTGGGTCCGCGGATTCGATGTGGAGGCCCTGGCCGGCATGCTGAGCGTGCCGCTCGTCTGGCACGACCAGATCGTCGGCGTCATCAACGTCCAGACGCGCGATGTCCGGCGGTTCGGCGAGCACGAGATCGCGTTCCTGAACACGATCGCCGCCCTGCTTGCCGGGATCGTCGAGAAGGGCCGCCTGACGGCCGAGGTGGAGGCGCGCCTGGCGCAGTTGACGGCCCTCGACGCCGCGCGAGCTGAGCTGCTGTCCGTCGTCACCCACGACCTGCGGACCCCGCTGTCCGTCGTTCGCGTGTACGTGGACCTACTGGCGGAGGCGGCCGCGGGTCCCGGCCCGGATCCGGATGCCGCCGAGTGGCGCGATGCGGCCGATGACCAGCTCGCCCGGCTGGACCGCCAGGTCGACTCCATCCTGGCCTCCGTTCGTGGCGAGGGATTGACGAACCTGTCCCGGGCGCCGTTCGACGTGGTCGCGGCGGTGGACGAGACCGTTCACACCCTGCGGCTCCTCCTGCGACCGCACCAGATCCGTTGGGATCGCCCGAGCCATCCGCACATCGCCGTCGGCGACGAGACGCGGTTCAGGCAGGTCCTGGAGCAGCTCCTGGAAAACGAATCGAAGTACGCGCCAAGCGCGGATGGCGTGAGCATCGGCGTCTGGCGCGTCGGCGAGGAGATGCAGGTCTACGTGACCGACGACGGTCCCGGCGTCCCGATCGAGGACTGGGAGAGCGTGTTCGAGCCGTTCGTCCGGATCGATGGTCGCGGCCGGAGCCGGGGTTCGGGGATCGGGCTGTTCGCCGCTCGGCGGCTGATGGACGCGATGGGCGGGCGCATCTATCTGGAGCCGAACGGCTTCGCCAGCAGCCGGTTCGTGGTCGCCCTGCCCGCAGGGACTTGACACCGGCTCGCCCGAAGCCGTATATAGCGACCACCGATATAGCGTCCCACGACTGAGGGAGCCCGATGGCAGACGCGCTGACGACCGATGGACCGACGACGGCCGAGATCGCCGAGACCGCCGATGCCGGCGTCGGGATGGCTTCGCCGGCCGGCGAGGTCTTCCGCGACATCGCCCGAGGCGGGATCGCCGGCATCCTCGTCGGCATCTTCGTCGCCGGCCTGGGCGGCCGACTCGTCATGCGCCTCGCCGCGATCCTCCACGAAGATGTCGTCGGCCGCAGGACCGAGAATGGCGAATTCATCGGCGCCATCACGCTCAACGGGACCATGGCGCTCATCACGTTCGGCGGGCTCGGGATGGGCCTCATGGCCGGGATGATCTGGGTCATCGTCCGCCCGTGGGTGGCTGGGCGCGGCCTGGGCCGCGCGCTCCTGACGGGCCTGCTCGCCGTCGCCCTCGGGACGCCGGCGCTCGTGCAAGGCGCAAACATCGACTTCATCATCCTGGACTACGACCCGCTGGTCGTCGCGATGCTCGTCGGACTCGTCTTTGCGGTCGGGTTCTCGATCGCCCTGGTCGATGCATGGCTGGACCGGCGCCTGCCGCGGGCGGTGCGCGGGGTGGGCATCGCGACGACGGCCTACCTCATCGTGACCCTGATGGGCCTGATCCTGATCGTGCCCATCGTTGTCGCGATCCTGCTCGACCAACCGGACTACCGCGCCCCGATCCGGGCCGGTTGGGCACTCGCCGTCGTCGGACTGTGCACCCTCGCGTGGTGGGTCCTGCGGGTGCGCGGCAAGACCGTGCCGCCGCGATGGTTGGTCATGAGCGGACGCGCCGCCCTCGTGGTCGCCGCGCTGCTCGGGGTCGTGACGAGCCTTCCGCACATCCGGGCCGCCACGGGGATGCCATGGTGACGCCGATGGGGTGGGCCACCGAACACGCGGTGGATGGGTGGTCGTCGGGCTGGTGTGGGACATCGCTACGGCCGCGATCGGCTTGCCGGACCGGTTGAGCCGAGCTCAGACCGCGGACACGACCTTGACCTCGTCGGCACGGAGTCGCGCGTAGCCCGGCTTCACGACCTCGTTGATGATCCGGATCCGCTCGTCGAACGGCGCGAACGCGCTCTTCATCGCGTTGATCGTCAGCCACTCCATCTCGCCCAGACCGATCCCGAACGCGGCGTCCAGGGCAGCGAACTCGCTCGACAGCGAGACGCCGCTCATCAGCCGGTTGTCCGTGTTGAGCGTGACCCGGAATCGCAGGCGACGCAGCAGGTCGATGGGGTGCGCGTCGATCGACGGGGCCGCCCCACTGTGGACGTTCGATGACGGG
>JBKJXL010000362.1:0-5535 GCA_046716225.1 Candidatus Limnocylindrales bacterium
TCCTGTTCACGCTCAGTCCATCGCTGCTGTTCATCGTGCTGCTGCTCGCGCCGGCGCTCATCGTCGTGGCCATCGTCTTCGGGCGGCCCCTCCAGCGGGTCAGCACGCAGGTGCAGGACACGATCGCCCGCAGCACGACGACCGCCGAGGAGGCTCTGTCGGGGATCCGCGTCGTGAAGAGTTACGTCCGCGAGGAGTGGGAGCTCCAGCGCTACGACGTGGACCTGCAGAGCACCGTCGCGACGGGTTCGCGCCTGGCGCTGTGGCGGGCCTCGTTCGGGGCGCTGATGGGCTTGCTCGGGTTCGGGGCGATCGCCGTTCTGCTCTGGTACACCGGCCACCAGGTCATCGACGGGTCACTCGGGATCGATACGTTGACCGCGTTCCTCCTGTACGGGGTCGCCATCGGGGCAAGTCTCGGGTCCATCGCAGGCCTGTACGGGCAGTTCCGAGAGGGTACCGGGGCGATCGCCCGAGTCTTCGAGATCATCGATACGCGTCCCACGATCCTCGATGCCCCGGACGCGCAGCCGTTGGCGGCGGTCGCCGGCCGGGTCACGATCGACGACGTGTCATTCGGGTATGGACCGGAGCGCCTCGTCCTGCATGACGTCTCGTTGCAGATCCCGGCAGGGGAGACCCTTGCCCTCGTCGGTCCCTCCGGGTCCGGCAAGACGACCCTCGTCGGGCTGATGCCGCGGCTGTGGGACATCTCGTCCGGCACGATCCGCATCGATGAGATCGACATCCGAAGCGTCACTGTGGCGAGCCTGCGCGAACACATCGGGCTCGTCGCGCAGGAGCCGACGCTGTTCGGCGGCACCATCCGCGAGAACATCCTGTATGGGCGCCTGGACGCGACTGAGGCCGAGATGATCGTCGCTGCGCAGGCGGCCAACGCCCATGACTTCATCAGCGTCCTGCCGGACGGCTATGACACGGTCGTCGGCGACCGGGGCCAACGGCTGTCGGGCGGCCAGCGCCAGCGGGTCGCGATCGCCCGGGTGATCCTCAAGGACCCGCCGATCCTGCTCCTCGACGAGGCGACGAGTTCACTAGACAACGAGTCCGAGCGGCTCGTGCAAGAGGCCCTGGACCGGCTCAAGGTGGGACGCACCACGATCATCGTGGCGCATCGGCTCTCGACCATCCGCAGCGCCGATCGCATCGCGGTGCTCGACGACGGCTGGCTGGTCGAACTCGGGACGCAGGACGAGCTCCTGGCGGCCGACGGCTTGTACGCGCGGCTTCACAACACCCAGTTCGCGATCGATCCGGTGGGGGAGGAACCCCCGGTGGGGAGGACGGAGCCGTCCTGAGCGAGCCGGCGCCCGCGGGGTAGACAGCGGCGTAGGATGCTCGCGTGTCACGGCAGAAGGCCTACGACTTCGTGGTGGTCGGCGGGGGCACGGCCGGATGCGTCGTCGCGAGCCGCCTGGCAGCCTCTGGAGAGCGGTCGGTGGTCCTGCTGGAGGCCGGACCGGACCTCCGAGGCACGACGTCACCCGAACAGCGCGATGGGCGGCGCCTCCCGACGATCCCGGACTGGGGCTTCGAGTCCGAACCGGATGCGGCGGGATCGACGCGCGCCTTGCGGCGCGCTCGGCTCCTCGGCGGGACGTCCTGGCTGACGCGCTTCGCCGTGCGCGGCGCCGCCGAAGACTTCGACGCATGGGCCGCCCGCGGGAACCCCGGCTGGGCGTTCGAGGACGTCCTGCCCGCGTTCCGACGGATCGAGGCCGACGCCGAGTTCGGGGAGCGACCGTGGCACGGTCCCGACGGACCCGTTCCGATCACGCGCTATCCGGACGAGACGCGATCGGGTGTCCACGCAGCGGCGGTCGCAGCGTTCGTGACGGCGGGCGTCCGCGCGATCGACGACCATAACGAGCCGGGCGCGATCGGCGTAGGGCCGCTGCCGATGAGTTCGTCGGCCGGCCGGCGGGTCACGTCCGTCGACGCGTTCCTCTCCGTCCATAGCCTCGAACCCCGACCGACGATCCTCGCGGACTCGCTGGTCTCACGGGTCCTCCTGGAGGGTGGGCGAGCGATCGGGGTCGAGCTGGCCGACGGTCGTCGCCTCGATGCCGGGTCGGTCATCCTGTCGGCCGGCACGTATGGGAGCCCGACGATCCTCCTGCGATCGGGCGTGGGGCCCTCGGACCGGCTGCGCGAGGTCGGCATCGGCGTCCGCCACGAGCTGCCCGGGGTAGGGGAGAACCTCGCGGATCACCCCGGCGTGGACCTGGACCTGGGGTGGAGCAGGCTCGGAGTCGAGGGCGCCCTCCTGCACTCGATCGCGACCGTTCGCAGCTCGGTCGCGCCGCTGGACGGCCCGCCAGATCTCATGTTCTGGATCTCGGACCCGGACCCGGATGACCCTGGCTTCTGGCTGGACCCGATCCTGCTCAAGCCGGAGTCCCGCGGCTCGGTGAGACTCGGATCCGCGGACCCCGCCACGCCGCCACGCATCACGCTGCCTGGGATCCAGACCACACGCGACCGAGCGCGCCTCATCGAGGGCTACCGCATGGCGGTGGACGTCGCGGACCAGGCGGGGCTTCGGCCCTTCATCAAGGGCGTGCCCACGTTGCCGCGTTCGGCGCAGGACTGGCGCACGAGGGTCGACGAGAACGCCTATTCGTTGCCACACGTCGTCGGCACGTGCGCGATGGGACCACCCGACGACGCCGGCGCCGTGGTCGATGCCCTGGGGCGCGTGCACAGCATCGAGGGCCTGAGCGTCATCGACGCCTCGATCATCCCGGAGCCACCGTCGGGGTTCCCGCACCTGATCACGATCATGCTGGCGGACCATCTCTCGAGAGTGCTGTCCGGGCAGGATGCCACCTCGACATCCGGGCCCGGAGCGTCGCAGGCTTCGAGGGCCAAGGCATGTCGACGGAGGGCGGATAGATGACGATGCAGCAGAGCCTGATCGAGGCGATGCATCTCCCCGAGGACAGCGATACGGTCCACCGCATCCACGAATTCGGCCTGGCCGTCGCGGACGAGGACACGATGAGCCGAGCGATCCATGACGTCTACTGCGGGATCACGGCCGACCACGACCATCCCAACGCGAAGGATCACGACCAGGCTCGAGCCATGATCGACGCGCTGCAGAAGGCCGCGCTGGAGCCTGCCCAGGGCTGATCCGGCCGGGCGGATCGAACGGCTAGGGCGTCACGGTCAGCGTCGCGGGCGCCGAGAGCAGGTAGCGGACGATGACGCCTCCCGCCGCCGGGCGCTCGTATTGGTCGATGGCCGCGCGGACGTCGTAGTCGCCCGGCGGGAGCGCGTAACCGAGGTCTGCCAGGCAGCTCGCGGTGCCGCCGACGACTTCGACATCGATCGTTGCGCCGGGCACAAGGGTGCCGCCCGCGCCGACACCGTCGATGCCGCCGTCGTAGGCGCCGACGAGCTGATCGGTGCCGGCCCGATAGATATAGGCCGTCATCGGTTGGCCGGACTCGAACTCGGCGGGTGCGTCGGTCTTGTTGGTTACCGTCGCCGTGGCCTTGAAGTCCTCGCCCGAGCGTACGGACGCGTTCTCGAGTTCGAGCGTCGCCGCAAAGGGCGAACCGATGACGAACGGGCCTGGCAGGTTCGTGCAGTCGGGGGCTGGGGCGCGCCCCGGTGGGTATGGCTGCAGGCCGATCTGGATCTTGACGAGGTCCCCGTACTTGGCTCGGATCTGCTCGGCGATGGGTTCACCGTCTGCCCGGAGGGCGATGTCGATCGTGCCCGCCCCGATGCCGGCGGATCGCAGCTTGGGGCCGGCCAGCACGATGATCTCCTGCTGGATCTGTTCGACGTCGCGCGCGGTCGTCGGTTGCTGGATGATCTCGAACTCGTCCGGATACTCGAAGAGCCCTCGAAGGGCCGCGCAGTGGACGTCGATGTGATCCGTGAAGCCGATGACGATCCGAACACGCGGCGCGTTCTCGAACCTGACCGAGGCGAACTCGTCCGGATGCGCCGCCCCGTACGCGACCGCCGACTCTATGTCGTTGCCGAGGCGCCCCTGCGCCTGGGGGACGGGTCCGTTCTCTCCAGCATCGGGCGGCGGCGGGCCGGTCGCGACCACGTCGACGTAGTTCGGGCAGCCCGGTGTCGGGCTGCCGGTCGCCGAGCCGCTGGCCGCAAGCCCCGTCGGAGTGCCCGGATCCGATGCCGTCGATGGCGACGCCCCAGGCGCGCACGCGCTCGCCAGGACCGCGACGGTCGCGGCAAGGACGGCGAGTCGTCTGGCCCCCTGACGTTTCATGCTGGCTGGACTGTACGCCCGCGTCGTCAGCGCCGTCTACGAAGTAGGGGACGGCACGAACGCCGACCTTGACGCGCCGCAAGCCGTCCCGTCTACTTCGAGCGTGACTACCGATGAGCCAGCTGCGGCCCCAAGCAGCGACATCACCGACCATCAACTGACCCGACCGGACGGCCGCATCGTCGCCTGGAGCGAATCCGGGCTTGCCGACGGACGACCGATCCTGCGGATGCCCGGCACGCCCGGTTCGAGGCTGTCCATCCGAGCCGATCGAACGCCGTGGATCGAGCGTAGCCTGCGAGTCATCACGACCGAGCGGCCGGGCTTCGGGGCGTCGACTCGCCTTGAGGGTCATGGATTCGCCGAACACGCCGACGATGTGGTCGCCATCCTCGACGAGCTCGGGATCGACCGCCTCCCGATCTACGGCGGGAGCGGCGCGAGTCCTCACCTGCTCGCCTTGGCGGCGCGACACTCCGAACGGGTTGCGGCCGTGACGGTCCTGGTCGGCAGCGCGCCGCTTGATGGGGACGAAACCGGACAGCTGATCGATCTGAACGCTCTCGAGCAACGGCTCTTCGATGCCGGAGATCTCGACGAGATCTGGCGGATGATCGATGAGGTGCGAACCCAGCTGCTCAGCGACCCGCTCGCCGCGTTCCGTTCGATCATGGAGTCGTCGACGGCGGTGGACCGAGCGATCCTCGAGGATCCCGCGTGGCAGCGTGGCTTCGTCATCGGAGTCACGGAAGCCCTCCGCGAGGGCGTCGGTGGCTGGTACGACGAGGGACTCGCGGGACTGCGTCCCTGGGACTTCGACCTCGCCGACGTGCACGCCGACGTGACGTGGTGGCACAGCGACGGTGACCGAAACTGCCCGCTATCGGCCGCCCGGCGTCTAGTCGGCCAACTGCCCAACGCCCGGCTACGCATCTGGGACGATGCCGGGCATCTGACGCCCTACCACCACGAACCCGAGATCCTCGACGAGCTCCTCGCTCGCTGCTAGGACAGGCGCCGCCCGGCCGAGCCGGTACCCCGCATCCCTCACGCTGGGGAACTACTGCCGATAATGGTAGTTATGTCTGCCATGCTATCCAGGGATGCCGGCACAGGTCGATGAAGTGCGACTGCGACGATGCCTTCTCCGTGGGCGTCACGCCGCGCCACTTCTGCGCGAAGGCCTGCGGCGTCAGCAGCGGCTCTGTCGTCAACGGCCGAGCACCGTGTCGATCCCGGACAGGACGAGTTCCAGCTTAGTTGAA
>JBKJXL010000363.1:0-5033 GCA_046716225.1 Candidatus Limnocylindrales bacterium
GGTCCTCGGCGACGATCGCGAGCGAATAGAGCGCGGGGGACAGGTAGAACCACAGCCGCAGCACGTGCCGAAGGACGTTCTGGATGTCCCGAAAGACCGCGTTCAGGGAGGACAGGAGGATGCCGAGCGCCATCGTGAACAGGAACTGGACGGCGGCGATGACTGGGATGAGCAGCACCCAGGGCGTCAGTCTTTCCAGGAAGAACAAGTAGACGATCCCAAGGGCGATCAGGCCGAACATGAAGCTCCACGTCCCCGCGATGACCGCCGCCGATGGCAGGACGATCTTGGGGAACTGGATCTGCCGGATGAGGTTCTGGCGCCCCGTCACCGACAGGGTCGCGTCGTTGAGCGTGGTGGAGAACCACTTCCAGGGCAGGATCGCCGCGAAGATGAAGAGCGGGTAGTCAGGCGTGGGGCGCTGGAAGATGATCGTGACCAGCACGATATACACGGCCATCTGGAGGAGCGGGTCGATGACCCACCAGAGCTGCCCCAGCACGGTGTCGGCGTGCGTCCGCTTGATGTCGGCGCCTACCAGGTAGCGCGTCAGCCGGCGTCGGCCAAGCAGCTCGGACAGGCCGGCACGGATGAGGCCGACGGCCCCGGGACGCCGGCGGCGCGGGCGCGGAGAGGCGATGACGTCGGTCGTGGGAGCGGTCATGGGCGGCCGTAGGGTAGCACCCAGTGACCCATACCGGCCTGGAGGTGGCCGGATCGGCTCACGCCACACCCAAACGCTGGTACAGCGCAAGGTAGCGGCGCCCGTTCTGCTCCCACGTCCGGTTCGAGGCGACCCACTCGCGCGCGGCAGCACCAAGGCGCGTGCGCTGTGCCGGGTCGTCCAGGAGGGGCTCGATCGCATCGGCCAGGCTGATCGGATCCTCCGGCGTGAACGTCCTGGCCGTGACGCCCTCCTCGACGATCTCGAGCAATGCCCCGACCGCGCTGACAACGAGCGCCTTCTCCATCGCCATCGCCTCATACGGCTTGAGTGGCGTGACCAGTTGCGACACGCGATCGTTCGTCCGTGGCACGACGAACACGTCGATGGTCCGGTAGTAGCGGGCGATATCCCGATGAGCCACCCGGCCCGTGAAGATCGCTGTGCCGTCCGCGGTCAGCCCGGTCCGCTTGGCGACCGCCTCGAGGCGCGCCCGGTCCTCGCCGTCACCGACCAGCAGGAGCTTGATCCGCCGGCGGCGCTCGCGCAGCACCGCCGCCGCCACGATGAGATAGGCGATCCCCTCATAGGACGTGAAGCTTGAGATGTAGCCGATGACCGTGTCGTCGGGCTCGATCCCGAGGCCGCTGGCCAGCGTGGCGTCGCGGGCTCCCGGCGTGAACCCGGCGATGTCGACCGCATTCGGGACGACCGTCACGACGTCCGGGGAGATCCCGCCTCGACCCAGGATGTCGGCCCGCATCGTCTCCGACAGGGTCACGATGCCGGCCGCCCGGCGCATGCATTCGGTCTCGATGGCGCGCGCCGCGTGGTAGCGCTCGCCGCCTTCCGCCGCGCCGCCCATCCGCGAGACCCACGTCTCCTCGAGGAACCCGCGGACTTCGTAGACCACCGGCAGGTCGAACCGTTCCCCGAGGGCGAGCGCCACCTGGGCGTTGACGTAGTTCGTGGTGGGCTGCAACAGCGCCGGACGCAGCTCCTCGATGAGTGGGACGAGTCCCCGGGCCGTCTCGGTGGCGACGACATCCGGCCCGAGCCCAGGCTCCAGGCCCGGCCGGATCCGGTGGTACGTGATGCCGTGGACGACATCGCGTGCGGCCCACCGCTGGATGCCCTCGCTGAGCGGGAAGCCCGCACGCGTGACCATCTGCGGATCCAGGCCCTGGCCCGCCTGGGCCAGGGCAACGCTCTGGGCGCGCACCGTGTAACCGGCCTGGCGATGGGGCAGGGAGTTGGTCAGCAGGTGCAGGATGCGGCCCTTGACCGGTGACGCGATTGGCCTGCCCCGCCCGGCGAGGCCGCCCAGGTCGGGGCGCCAGGCAGGATCCAGCAGCGCCATCTCGGCCCTCGAGCGCGCGAGGAGGCGGCGGATGCGATCGTCCTTCGGTCGCCGGGCGGCCAGTGGCTCCAGGCGTCGGACGGCCTCGGAGAAGTACCCCAGCCTGTAGGCGATCTCGCAACGCAGGACGGCCGAGGCGACATCACCCACGTTCGTCTCGCGACCGCCGAGGATGCGGTCGGCCGCCGCCGGATAGCCCGCCGCCACGGCGATCCGGGCAACCCCGTCGGCGGTCCGCGGTGACGCACCCAAAGCGAATGCCTCGGCCTGGGCGACGGCCGCCGGCCACCCCTGCATCGCCTCGGTCGCGACCGTCCGGATGGGGGCGGCGATCGCATGGTCACCACTCCGCCGCAGGGCGACATCCGCGCCGACCCCGACGAACCTGAAGAGGCCACGCCGGACGCGGACGGGCAGGATGTCGGTGACGACCAGCGCAGCATGAAGCTTCTGGGTCTGCGCGGCCCGGATCGCCGTCCTGGGCTGGCGCACGACGCGGGCGACGATGGCCGGCAACGAGGTGGGCCGGGCACTCACCTCGAGGGGCCGTCGGCGGTCATCTGGGTCATACTTGGCCGGTCATCATCCGGCGCGGCGGCGTCAGCCCCGGCAGGCGACAGCACGCCGCCGTCAGCCAAGGGAGTCATGAGCCAGACCGTAGCACACGTCGTCGGGGCGAGGCCCAACTTCATGAAGGCGGCGCCGGTCATCAAGGCCCTGGCTGCCCGCCGCGTCGCTCAACAGGTCGTGCATACCGGCCAGCACTACGACGCCACCATGTCCGACGTCTTCTTCCGCGACCTCGGGCTGCCCGAGCCGGACATCAACCTGGGGGTGGGCTCCGGGACGCAGGCCGGCCAGACGGCCGCCCTGATGGTCGCCCTGGAGCGGACGTTCCAGGGCGATCCGCCCGGGCTGATCGTCGTGTACGGCGACATCAACTCGACGATGGCCGCGTCACTGGTCGCTGCCAAGCTCGTCCTCCCCGTGGCCCACGTGGAGGCCGGCTTGCGCAGCTTCGACGACACCATGCCCGAGGAGATCAACCGGCGGGTCACGGATCTGCTGAGCGACCTGCTGTTCGTGACCTCGCCCGAAGGCGTGCACAACCTGATCGCGACGGGCGTCCCGGCCGACCGGATCCATCTCGTCGGGAACCCGATGATCGACACGCTCCTGGTGAATCTCGAGCGCTTCGATGTCGCCCGGATGCGGGCCGCGCTCGATCTGCCCCAGGCCTACGCCGTGGCCACGATGCATCGGCCGGCGAACGTGGATGACCCGGTCCAGGCGGACCGCATCGCGACGATGCTTCGCGGGGTGAGCGACCAGGTGACCCTGGTCGTGCCGCTCCACCCGCGCGGCCGGGCCATGCTGGAGGGAGCGGGGTTGGCGAACGGCGACCGACTCCGGATCGTGGATCCGCTGGGGTATGTGGACTTCCTGTCCCTCGTCCGTGGGGCCGCGCTGGTCGTGACCGATTCGGGCGGCATCCAGGAGGAGACGACCGTCCTGGGTGTCCCATGCCTGACGGTCCGTCCCAACACGGAGCGGCCCATCACGATCACCCACGGGACGAACACGTTGCTGGAACCCGAGGCGGTCGTCGCGTGCGTCCGTTCCGTGCTGGCCGACGGATTCCCGGTCCCGGCCGAGGGGCCGCCGCTCTGGGACGGCCATGCCGGGGAGCGCATCGCTGCCATCATGCAGTCGTGGCTCGCCGAGCGGCCGTACTGACGGCCGCCGAGCCGGTCGCCGGACTCCCGGCTATCCTTCGACCGCACACCGATACCGCGCGACCCTGGGAGGGACCGTTGAGTCAAGACCGTCGAGTGGCCGTCATCGGCCTCGGCTATGTGGGCCTGCCGCTGGCCATCTCGTTCGTCGAGGCCGGCCTGACCGTGGAAGGCATCGACGCCTATCCGCCGCGGGTCGCCGAACTCAACGCCGGCTCGTCGCCGATCGACGACGTATCCAACGAGCGCCTGTCCGCCGCCCTGGGCAGCGGCCTGACGGTCGTCGCTCCGGCCGATGGCCACATCCCCGACGCGGACGCCATCTTCGTGTGCGTCCCCACGCCGATCACGACGACCAAGGATCCCGACCTGGAGCCGGTCCTGTCCGCGGCCGAGACCATCGGCGGACACCTGCGAGCCGGCCAGCTGGTCATCCTCCAGTCGACGACCTTCCCGGGTACCACGACCGGCCCGTTCCGCGAGGTCCTGGAGCGGACCGGTCTGGTCGCAGGCACGGATTTCGATCTTGCGTTCGCTCCGGAGCGGGTCAACCCGGGCGACCCGGCCAGCGCCAGCAAGAGCGTGCCGCGGCTCGTCGGCGCAACGACCGAGGCGGGTACGGAGCGCGCGGCGGCGCTGCTGCGGAACATCAACGAGCAGGTCGTGACGATGACCTCGCCGGACGCCGCCGAACTTGCCAAGCTGCTCGAGAACGTCTTCCGCAACGTGAACATCGCGTTCGTCAACAACCTGGCGCTGCTGTGCGAGCGGATGGGCCTGGACGTCTGGGAGGTCATCAGCGCGGCGGCGACGAAGCCGTTCGGGTTCATGAAATTCACGCCCGGTCCCGGCGTGGGCGGGCACTGCATCCCGGTGGATCCGTACTACCTCGCCTGGCGGGCACGCGAGTTCGACTTCATCGACCGCTTCATCGAACTGGCCGGCGACATCAACTTCGCGATGCCGCGCCACGTCGTGGACCTCGTGGCCGAGGCGCTCAACGACCGCGGCAAGGCGCTCAAGGGCGCCAAGGTCGGCGTCCTCGGCGTCGCGTTCAAGCCTAATGTCCGCGATGCCCGCAACTCCCAGGCGGCCGACCTCATCGCCGGCATCGCCGATACGGGTGCCGATGACCGCATCCACGACCCGCACGTCGCCACGTTCAAGGACGCTCGATCGGTCATCCGCGAGAACACGGACCTGGGCGCGCTCCTGGGCTGGGCGGACGTCATCGTCGTCGTCACCGCGCACACAGCTATCGACTGGGCACGGA
>JBKJXL010000364.1:0-4528 GCA_046716225.1 Candidatus Limnocylindrales bacterium
CCCCCGGGTCTCGCGGACGAACAGCGTCGAGATCCCGAGACCCAGGCCGGCGACGGCGATCCCCAGGAACAGGGGCTCCGGCCTGAGGCCGGCCCCGTCAGCGATGACGCCGGTCACGAACGCGGCCGCGGCCACCGCCAGGTACCCGCCGCCTCGTTGAGGCCCAGCGCGAAGCCCCTGCGCCGCGGCCCGACCAGGTCGATCTTCATGAGGACCGTGGTGGACCAGGTCAATCCCTGATTGACGCCCAGGAGCACGTTCGCGGCCACGATCCAGCCCCAGTCGGGCGCGAGGATCAGCATGAACGGGACGGGCAGGCCGACCGCCCAGCCCGCGACCAGGACCGGCTTGCGGCCGTATCGATCCGCGAGTGCGCCGGCCGCGAGGTTGGTGCCCGCCTTGGTGAGCCCGAAGGCGACGATGAACGCCAGGCCGAGGCTGGCCGACGTGATGCCGAAGACATCGGTGGCCAGCAGCGGGACGATCGTCCGCTCCTGTCCGACCATCGCCCCGACCAGGGCGCTGACCCCGACCAGGAGTCCGAACTGGCCGGCATTCTCGCGCAGGCCCAGGCGCGCACCGACGTCGGTCAGACCGTCATACCTGCCCGTGGCGGTAGTACGGCACCGGCTCCGGCGGCAGCGGCGTCTCGCCGAGGATGAGGTCCGCCGCCTTCTCCGCGAGCATCATCACCGGGGCGTAGATGTTGCCGTTGGTGATGTATGGCATCGACGAGGCATCCACGACACGCAGCCCGTCCAGCCCATGGACCCGCATCGTCAGGGGGTCCGCGACGGAGCGGTCGTCGACGCCCATGCGCGCGGTGCACGAGGGATGGAGGGCCGTCTCGGCATCGCGGCGGACCCACTCGAGGATCTCCTCATCCGTGCTCACCGACGGCCCCGGCGAGGTCTCACCGCCATTGAACGGGTCCATGGCGCGCTGGCTCAGGATCTGGCGGGCGACCCGTACGGCCTCCACCCACTCCCGTCGGTCCTGGTCGGTCGAGAGGTAGTTGAAGCGGAGAGCCGGGTGGACCGTCGGGTCGGTGCTCGTCACCCTCACTGATCCGCGCGCATCCGAATACATCGGGCCGACGTGGACCTGGTACCCGTGGCCCTCCGCGCCGGCGCTGCCGTCATACCGGATGGCCAGCGGCAGGAAGTGGAACATGAGGTTCGGGTAGGCGACATCCTCGTTGCTGCGCGCGAACCCGCCGCCCTCGAAGTGGTTCGTCGCGCCGGGGCCGCTGCGCAGGAACAGCCACTGGGCTCCGATGAACGGTCGTCGCCACGTCTGGGTCGCGGCAGGCTGCATCGAGATCGGCTGGGTGCAGGTGTACTGGATGTACACCTCGAGGTGGTCCTGGAGGTGGTCGCCGACGCCAGACAGGTCGCGCAGCACCCGGATGCCGAGTGCCTCCACGTCCGCCGCCGGCCCGATGCCGGAGAGCTGGAGCAGCTGCGGCGTGTTGATCGCCCCACCCGCGAGGATGACCTCGCCGCCCATCACCCGGTGGGTGGACCGACCGGTCGTGTACTCCACGCCGACCGCGCGACTCCCCTCGAAAAGGATCCGGGTCACGAAGGCGCGCGTCCTGACCATCAGGTTGCGGCGCTTGCCCATGACCGGATGGAGATACGCACGTGCCGCGCTCAGGCGCCGGCCGCGGTGGATGTTCCGGTCGAACGGACCGAAGCCCTCCTGGCGATAGCCGTTGACATCGGGCGTGTACGCGTAGCCCGCCTCTTGAGCGGCCGCGAAAAATGCCCCGAACAGCGGGTTCGTGGCAGGCCCGCGCTCAAGGATCAGCGGCCCGTCATGGCCTCGGAACGGATCGTCAGCAGCCGCGGCGAGACACGACTCCATCCGCTTGAAGTACGGCAGACAGTGGGCGAAGTCCCATGTCTCCATCCCGGGGTCCGCGGCCCATCGCTCGTAGTCGAGCGGGTTGCCGCGCTGGAAGATCTGCCCGTTGATGCTCGAGGAACCACCGAGCACTTTGCCGCGAGCGTGGTAGATCCGCCGGCCGTGCATGAACGGCTCCGGCTCGGACTCGTACTTCCAGTCGTAGTACCGGCTGCCGATCGGAAACGTCAGCGCCGACGGCATCTGGATGAAGACGTCGAACCGGTAGTCCGGCCGGCCGGCTTCGAGCACGAGGACCCGGTTCGACGGTGCCGCCGACAGGCGATCGCCGAGTACGCTCCCGGCAGATCCACCGCCTACGATGATGAAGTCGAACCGGGCGTCCGTCATGGCGGCGATGCTACCAGCGCGTGGACCCGCGGATTGACCCTGGGCAGGCCTCGGCCGCCGGGGCGTGGCGGCGGGCGTGGCGGCCGTGGCGTGCGTCGATGCACGGACCATGTTCAATCCGGCGGCTTCGGGGCGGACGACGCGACCGTAGCCGGCGAGTGCACGACAGGTGTTCATCGACCCTCGTTTCGAGGCCGATCATGACCTGGCGAGCGTCTACCGCCTCTCGCTCCCCACGGGATGAACATGTGGCGCGCACAACCATGCACAGGGGGGTTGGTGCCGCGTACCCGCCGCGATGCACGACGGCGCCCGGGCCGCTACGGTTCGGAGCGGGCCTCGTGGGCCTCGGTGACGGCTCGGACGATCCGCTCCGCGCGTTCCGTCACGCCGCGGACCTCGCCGTCGCCGATGAGCCAGCTTCCGAGCCCCACGGCCACGGCACCGGCCCGGATGTAGTCGCCTGCCGTGTCCGCGGTCACGCCACCTGTCGGGATGAGCGGCAGGTCCGGGAACGGGCCGTGGATCTCGCGCAGGAACGCCGGACCGAGCACGGACGCCGGGAAGACCTTGACCGCGGCGGCGCCGGCCCGCCAGCCCGAGTATGCCTCGGTAGGCGTGGCCGCGCCCGGGAACGTCGGGGTCCCATTCGCGGCGGCCCAGGCCACCAGCTCCGGGTCGGTGTGTGGGCTGACGAGGAACGTCGCGCCGACGTCGAGGGCCCGGCGGGCGGCCTCGATCGAGAGGACGGTCCCGGCCCCGATCGTCATCGCGGTCCCGGTCGCGTGCCGAGCGGCGGCCTCGATGGCGCGAAGGGCCTCCGGCTCGGGTTCGTTCAGGGTCAGTTCGAACGCCTGGACGCCGCCGTCGAGCAGGCCGTCGATGATCTGGCCGAGGTCGGCCAGCCCGAGTCGCCGGGCGATGGCGATGACGCGTCCGGTGCGGATGCCGTCGGGGATCGCTGGCCGGGCCGGATCGGTGGGACTCACGAGACGACCGGCGCCGGGTCGCGGAGCGTGTCGTGAAGGACCCGCAGGAACGCCTCGCGCGACGCCTCGACGACCACGTGCACATTGGGCGGACGCCGGTCGATGCCAAGGTGGTCCACGACGGTCTGGCCGGCGGTGAACGTCCCTCCGGTCTCCACGACGACATCCAGGAGGCGCACATCGGTCGCGACCGACGGGTCGAGCGCGACCGCCATCGCGATCGGGTCCGGCAAGTCGAAGCCGTCGAGGCCGGTCGTCCCGGTCGCGAAGGTGTCCACGACCGCCTGGATGTCGACGGCGAAGGCGCCCAGCGGCCCGATCGCGCGCAACGCCGCTGCATCCGACGGCGCGATCGTGGCGTGCGTGCGGGAGATGTCCCAGCCGACCATCGTGATCCGCGCACCCGACGCGAAGACGATCGCGGCGGCCTCCGGGTCCACCCAGATGTTGAATTCAGCGACCGCCGAGACGTTGCCGACCGCATCGGAGGTGCCGCCCATGACGACGATCTCGTGCAGCCGGGCGGCCAGCGACGGGTCGCGGGTGAACGCCTCGGCCACGTTGGTCAGCGGGCCGAGCGTGACCAGTGTCAGCGAGTCCGCCTCATCGGTCCGGATGAGGTCCACCAGCACATCGACCGCATCACCCGGCGCGGGCTGGCGGCCCGTCAGCGGCAGGCCGATATCGCCCATACCGTCCTGGCCGTGGACGAACTGGGCCGTCCTGAGCGGTCGTGACCGCGGCCCTGCTCGCCCCGCATGGACCGGCGCCGTCGAACCAACTAGCTCCAGGGTGTAGAGCGCGTTCTGGACGGCGCGGTCCAGTGGGACGTTCCCGGCGACCACCGTGACGGCCACGACCTCGACGCCCGGGTGACCCAGCGCCATCAGCAGGGCCACGGCGTCATCGGAGGCGGTGTCCGTGTCGATGATGATCCGGCGTGGTCGATCCCGCATCGACGCAACGTACCAGCTTCGTGCGGCCTCGTGGCTAGGCTGCGGTCAGATCCAGCGACGCCAACGAGCGACGCCGAGGATGACTCCGACGAGGACCCCCATCGAGACGAGGACGAGCCAGAAGTTGGCCGGTTCGTCGAACAACGGCAGCGCGAAGTTCATGCCCATGATCCCGGCGAGCAACGCGGCCGGTAGCAGGATCGCGGACAGCAGGGTGAGCGTCTTCATCACATCGTTCGCTCGATGGGCTGCCCGGGCCATGTGCAGGTCGAACGTCCCCAGTAGCGCATCGCGCAGGACGTCGATCGCGTCGACGACGCGCTC
>JBKJXL010000365.1:0-2710 GCA_046716225.1 Candidatus Limnocylindrales bacterium
TCGGTGAGAGTGGCCTGCCGTTCGCCCCGATCGTCGAGGCGTTCCGGGACCTGCCCGACCTCCTGGACCCGGACGTTCTCGCCCGGGTCCTCGCATCCGGACGGGCCGAGATCGGCAACCTCGTGCCAACCCTCGCCGACGGCTCGGCGCCGGCAGAGGCCCGGCCCCCCGACGAGGCAACCCAGGCCCGGCTGTACGAGTTCATCCTCGCGATGCTCGGTCGACTGGCGGCAGAGGCGCCGCTCGTTCTCGAGATCGAGGACCTCCATTGGGCGGATCGATCGACTCGCGATCTTCTGCGATTCCTCGCTCGCAACATCCGGCGGGGTCCGCTGCTGATCGTCGCGACGTTCCGGACCGACGAGCTGCACCGTCGCCATCCGCTCGTGCCGTTCCTCGCCGAGCTTGGGCGGCTGCCCCGCGTCGACCACTCGGACCTCTCGCGCCTGAGCGCCGAGGAGACCCTCGGACAGCTGTCCGCGATCCTCGGTCACCCGGCGCCACCGGACCTCGCCCGAGGGATCCACGAGCGCTCGGACGGGAACCCGTTCTTCGCCGAGGAACTGCTGGCCGCGGCGCAGGCACCCCAGGCGGCGATCGGCCGGTCGGGCCTCCCGACGGATCTGGAGACCCTTCTTGGGGAGCGCGTCGGTCGACTCACCGACGCAACGCAGGCGGTCCTTGGTGTCGCCGCAGTGGCCGGACGCGACGTCTCCCATGTCCTGCTCGAACGAATCGGGGAGCTGTCAAACGCCGAGCTTCTTGCTGCCCTCCAGGAGGCCATCGAGCAGCAGGTGCTTGTCCTCGTCGAGTCGGCGACCCACGACGCTCGATACAGCTTCCGCCACGCCCTCATCCAGGAGGCGATCTACGGCAGACTGCTCCCGACCGAGCGCCTGCGCCTCCATCGCCGGATCGTCGACGCGCTGCTCGACGGCGTCGGCGGCGACGAAACTGCTGCGGCCCTCGCGGCCGAGGTCGCCCACCATGCCGACCGCGCCGGCGATCCGATGCGGGCGCTCCACTGGTCGGTCGTCGCAGGCGAGGCCGCCACGGCGGTGGCGGCGTTCGCGGAGGCCTACCTCCATCTCGAGCGGGCTCTCCATCACTGGTCGCTCGTGAGCGAGCCAGAGGCCGTCGCCGGTATCTCACGGGTCGACCTCCTCGGCCGCGCGGCCGCAGCGGCCGCAGCCATCGGGGAACCGGCAATGGCGGCTGGCCTGGCCGGCGAGGCGATCGAGCTCCTCGGCCCCGAGGGAGACCCGATGAAACGCGCGGTGCTCGAGGACCGGCGATTCCTCTACCTGTGGGAGAGCGGGGATCTCCCTGGCGCGGCCGCGGCGATCGAGCATGCGCTCGGTGACATCTCCACGGTCGAGGCGCCCGAGGCGCGGATCCGTTTGACCACGGTGCTCGCCCATGCCCGCATTCACCAGGGCCGGTTTGACGAAGCGGACGCGCTTTCGAGGGAGGCGCACGCTGAGGCGGAACGTATCGGGAACGATCGAGCCGCCGCCGAAGCGGTTGCGATGATGGGCTTCTCGCTGTGCTATCAGGGCTCGGAGGAGAAGGGGATTGCCCGCCTGCGCGAAGCGATGGGTCTGCTGGCCGAACTCGGTGATGACCAGGACCAGCTCTGGCTGGCGGCATCGAATCTCGAGGGCGGCCTGGGCTGGGCCGGGCGCCACCGCGAGGCACTCGACATGCTGTACGCGGGGTACGAGCAGTTGCGCCTTGACGGGACGGAGCGACGCTGGGGGCCGATGCTCGTCTGCGGCTTGATCGACCACAACGTTGCCCTTGGTCATTGGGATGAGGCAGATCGCCTGATCGCTGGGGCGGCGCTCCCCGACCACGAGACGCTCCAGATGGTCTGGCTCCACCAGAGCGCCGCCGAGCTCGAGGCCCTGCGCGGCGAGGTCGATGCGGCCAGGTCGAGGATGCAGATCGCCGGGCGCCTGGTCGGAGCGGGACCCGGGTCGTCGAGGGTCGA
This sequence comes from Candidatus Limnocylindrales bacterium, assembly GCA_046716225.1. Taxonomy (GTDB): domain Bacteria; phylum Chloroflexota; class Limnocylindria; order Limnocylindrales; family CSP1-4; genus SPCO01. Next base: position 1,994 of record JBKJXL010000365.1, read on the forward strand.
TCGGCTCTTCACGCTCCGCGCTGAGGTCGCCGTCCTCCACGCGGAGGGTCGACACGGGGACGCCCGGTTGGCGATCGAGGCGGTCATCGGCCAGTCGCACGATCCGGAGCGGGAGGCGATGCTCTGGTGGCTCTTCGCGTTCGGCGCGCGGTGCGCCGCGGACGAAGCCGAAGACGCCCGGGCGCACGGGCGCGACGACCTGGCCGCCGACGCCGCCGCCCGCTCCGCCCACCTGGCGGACCTCGCCACGAGGACGGAGGCGCGAGCCGCCGCCGAGGACCGAGGCGCCACGACCCTGACTGCCTGCGCCCGCCTGGCGACAGCCGAAGCCGGCCGTGCGGATGGCCGGTCCGACCCGCTGGCGTGGGATGCGACCGCACGCGCATTCGCCTCGCTCGAACGGCCGATTGACGAGGGCCGCGCGCGGTTTCGCCAAGCGGAGGCGATGCTTGCGCAACGCGGTCACCGGAAGGGGATCGCGACCCTCCTGCGAGCTGTCCATGTGACCTCAGCCGCGGTCGGCGCTCGACCGCTTGCCACCGATACCGAAGCCCTCGCGCGGCGGGCTCGGATCTCGCTCGGCGAGCCTAGCGCAGAGGTTAGAGCCGACTTGCACCAGGCCGATCCGTGGAACCTCACCGAGCGCGAGCGCGAAGTCCTCGGACTACTCGCGATTGGCTTAACAAACCGCGAGATCGGCGAGCGACTCTTCGTGAC
>JBKJXL010000366.1:0-4063 GCA_046716225.1 Candidatus Limnocylindrales bacterium
AGGCCGCGGACGCCTTCGGTCAGCTGCCAGAACGCTTCGGGGCGGGTTGGATCGCCATAGTTGAGGCAGTTGGTGACACCGAGCGGGCGGGCGCCGGTGATCGACACGTTGCGGGTCGCCTCGGCGACGCTGAGCGCTGCTCCCAGCCACGGATCGAACACCCCGACCGACTGGTTGCCATCGGTCGTGGCGACGAGACCTTTGGTCGTGCCCTTGACCCTCAGGACGGCGGCCCCACGCCCGGGTCCGGTGACCGTGTCGGTACCGACCGTGGAGTCGTACTGGGTGAACACGCTGTGCCGCGACGACAGGTTGGCCGACCCGAGCAGGCCCAGCAGGACCGCACCGGGGTCCATGCCTCGCTCCGGAAGGCGATCCGTCGGGGCGTCGGAGACGCCCGGTACGGGCGCGACCCGGGTATGGGTCGGCGCCGCCGCCATACGCTGGTGCACGATGGCGTCGCTCGTCAGCGCCGAGGCCGGCATGCGGGCGAGCTCCACGGCCCCTGCGGCGGGTGCACCCCCCGCGTCCAGGCCTCCGGTCACGACGGCGATGTCGCCGTCTGCGGTGATCCGCCCGATGATCGCGACCGGCAGGCCCCAGCGCACGCAGACCTCACGCACCGTCGCCCACTGGTCTGGACGGACGGCCGCGCACATCCGCTCCTGGGACTCGCTGATCATGACCTCGAACGGTTCCATCCCCGGCTCACGCCGCGGGATCGCGTCGAGGTCCACCAGGATGCCCGTCCCGGCGCGGTCGGCCGTCTCGGAGGTGGCGCAGGTGATGCCACCGGCGCCGAGGTCCTGGAGTCCCTCGATCAGGCCGCGTTCGATCAGCTCGAGGCTGGCTTCGATGAGGAGCTTCTCCGCGAACGGATCGCCGACCTGGACCGACGGGCGCTTCGAAGGGTCGTCGTGGGTGAACGTGGCGCTCGCGAGGACGCTTGCACCGCCGATCCCGTCACGACCGGTCGTCGAGCCGAACAGCACGACCAGGTTGCCCGGTCCCGGCGCGGCCGCCAGCGTGAGCCTCCGCTCCTCCATCAGCCCGATCGCCATGACGTTGACCAGCGGGTTCCCCGCATAGGTCGGGTCGAAGACGAGCTCACCACCGACCGTCGGGACACCGACGCAGTTGCCGTAGCCACCGACCCCGCGCACGACGCCATCGACGAGGTGACGAGTCCGGGCATCGGCCGCATCGCCGAACCGAAGCGCGTCGAGGACCGCGATCGGGCGGGCGCCCATCGTGAAGATGTCGCGCAGGATCCCACCGACACCGGTCGCGGCACCCTGGTAGGGTTCGACCGCAGACGGGTGGTTGTGCGACTCGATCTTGAACGCGACTGCCAGGCCATCGCCGATCGAGATGACCCCGGCATTCTCGCCCACCCCGGCCACGACGTCCTCCCCGGCCGTCGGGAGCGTCCGAAGGAGCGGCCGGGAACTCTTGTAGGAGCAATGCTCGCTCCACATGACGCTGAACATCGCGAGCTCGAGGTCGTTGGGCTCACGGCCCCCCAGCCGATCGCGGATCGCCTCCAGTTCCTCGTCGGTCACGCCGAGCCGGCGATGCAGCGGTTCCACGACTTCCTCGGCGATCGTCATCGGGCGCCCGCCAGCTGGACCTGGCCATGGGCGGCCGCCGCTGCGCTGTCCACGAGCGAGCGGATGAGGCCCATGCCGTCGTCCGACCCGAGGATGGCCTCCGCGGCCGGTTCCGGGTGCGGCATGAGCCCGGCCACGTTGCCGGCCGCGTTGAGGACGCCGGCGATCGCCCGGAGCGAGCCGTTGGGGTTGCCGGGGTCGGACGGTCCCGCCGCGTTCCCGGCCGCGCCCACGTACCGGAACAGCACCTGGCCGTCGAGTTCGAGCTGGTCAAGCGTCGCCTCATCCGCGAAGTAACAGCCCTCGCCGTGGGCCACCGGCATCCGCAGTGACGTCCCCACGGCCACGCCACGGGTGAACGGCGTGTCGTCGCGTGTCGCCGCGATCGACACCTCGCGTCCGGCGAACCGGAGCGAGCGGTTGCGCAGCAGCGCACCGGGCACGAGACCCGCTTCCGCGAGCACCTGGAAGCCATTGCAGATGCCCAGGACGAGCCCGCCGTCCGCGGCGAACGCGGCGACGCCACGCATGACCGGACTGAACCGCGCGATGACGCCGGCCCGGACATAGTCGCCGTAGGCGAACCCGCCGGGCAGGATCACCGCGGCGACGCCTTCGAGCGAGGCCTGCTCGTGCCACAGGACGACCGGCTCCGCCCCGGCCACCTCGAGCGCGTGGACCGTGTCGCGGTCGCAGTTGCTGCCCGGGAACACGACGACCCCGATCCGCACCGGCATATCAGTCGCCGCCCGAGCTCGAGGTCGACGTGGCGGCCAGCGCTTCGACCGCGTAGGCCTCGATGAGCGGATTGGACAGCAGTTCGGACGCCAGCCGGTCGGCGGTCGCCAGGGCCGACCCGGGATCCGCGGCGTCAACGGTCAGTTCCACGCGGCGGCCCACACGGACCTCACTGACCCCGTCGATCCCGAGGTGGCCCAGGCTGCCCTCCACCGCCCGCCCCTGCGGATCGAGGATGCCCGGCTTGGGCGTGACGTTGATGGCGAATCGGAAACGACTCATCGGGCGACGACGTCCTCCTTGAGATACCGCTCGAAGCGGGCCCCGGTGATCCGCTCGTACGCCTGGATGTAGCGACCCCGCGCGCCGGTCACGATCTCCGGAGGGAGGGCCGGACCGGGTGCCGTCTTGTCCCACGGTTGGGCTTCGAGCCAGTCCCGGACGAACTGCTTGTCGAAGCTCGCCTGGGGCCCACCGGGCGCGTAGCCGGCGGCATCCCAGAACCGCGACGAGTCCGGTGTCAGGACCTCGTCCACGAGCAGCAGCTCACCGGTGGCGCGCTCCAGGCCGAACTCGAACTTCGTATCCGCCAGCAGGATCCCGGCGCGCTCCGTGACCGCTGCCGCATAGCCGTACAGCCGTAGCGCGACGTCGCGCACGCGTTCGGCCAGCTCACCGCCGATGAGCGTGACCATCGTCGTGAAGTCGATGTTCTCGTCGTGGCTGCCCTGCTCCGCCTTCGTCGACGGCGACAGGATCGGTTCTGGCAGACGATCGCTCTCGCGCAGCCCGGTCGGCAGCGCGATCCCGCACACCCGCCCACCCTCATGGTAGGCCTTCCAGCCGCTGCCGGCGAGATAGCCGCGGACGATGACCTCGACCGGCAGGACATCGGCCCGGCGGCAGAGCATGATCCGGCCGCGCAGCTGATCCCGGTCCAGGGCGGCCGCGTCCCGCGTGATCAGACCGGAGCCGGCATCCACGGCCTCGGTGACGAACCAGCCGTCGGGGATGTCCGACGGATCGGTCGAGACCAGGTGGTTCAGGACGATCCCGCTCGTCTCGGCGAACCACCAGCGCGAGATGCCGGTGAGGACGCGGCCCTTGTCGGGGATCTCGGTCGGCAGGACGACATCGAATGCGCTCATCCGATCGCTCGCGACCAGCAGCAGGCGATCGTCGTCCACGCTGAACAGGTCGCGGACCTTGCCGGATCGCACGAAGGCGTCAGCCGCCGGCATGGGGCACCTCCCCGGTTGCGGCAGCCAGCCCGGCCCGCGCCCGGCGAGCCTCCAGGGCCGTGCTGAGGCCGTCGAGACGCCCGATGACCTCTGGCACGTGGCGGAGGAAGGCGGTGTCGTCGAAGCAGACGTCGAGCGAGCCGAGCGACAGCCTCCCGGCGACCGAGGGGTCCAGCGCGAGCAGGTCGTGCAGCGGTGCTCGCTCGTCGGCGGCTCGCAGGGACGCGCGCTGGACGACAGCGTAGGCCTCCTCGCGCGACAGGCCCGCTTCGTCCACGAGGGCGAGCAGCACGCGGCTGCTGGCGTGCAAGCCAAGTCCCCGCTCGATGTTCTCGCGCATCCGCTCGGACCGGACGACGAGTCCGTCGATCAGCCCGGTCATCTTCACGAGCATGTAGTCGAGCACGATCGAGGCGTCGGGGAGGATGACCCGCTCGGCACTGCTGTGGCTGATGTCGCGCTCGTGCCAGAGCG
>JBKJXL010000367.1:0-2937 GCA_046716225.1 Candidatus Limnocylindrales bacterium
GGGGCAACGGACGCCGTGCAACCCACGAACCGCGCGTCGCGAACCCGCGGGACCTGGCGCGGGATCAGCCCAGCTGCACGGACCCCAGCAGCGGCGCGAGCGCCCGGATCCACGCGGCGAGGGCGAGGCCGGTCGCGGTGATGGCCAGGACGAGGGCCGTCATCCCGACGATCCGGTCGCGGCGCCGGTCGCGCCGGACCCCGTGACCTCCATATCCCAGAACGGATCTCGCGCAGTGCGCAGCCGGGCCATGCTCCAACCTCCTGGCGTTCCCGCGATCGCGTCGCAGCCGCGGCTGCGCTCACCGAACGATCGTCCGACGATCATCGCGGCCCTCGCGCCGAAGCGCCAGAGGGACCTCTGGGCCATGACCCTGCGGCCAAGCGGCCTGGTCAGTGGCCAGCGCCCGCGCGGTCAGTGGCCGGTGTCGAGGAACTCGCAGATGTCCCGCGCGGCCTGGACGCCCGGCCCGAAGTGGCCGGCCTTCGCGTACTGGATGTGCCGAGCGCCGGGCAGCCCTTCGAGCAGTTCGCGGACGAGCCCCGGCGGGTAGGCCGCATCGCGACCGCCGGAGACGACGAGCGTGGGGCAGCGGATGGCCGCGAGGCGCGACATCGCGTCGTGACCCTCCTCCGCGGCGACATCGATCGGCAGCACGACCGGATCCTTCGGGTGGCCCACGAGCGTCGGGCCCAGCATCCAGAAGATCGCCGACGCGAGCCGCTGATGTCGGGGGAAGAACATGGGACCGGCGGCCCCGTACGCCGATCGCCAGCGACCCTGCCCGGCCAGCGTCGCGAACCGTCGCTGGGCCCGGGCGGTCTGCGGGTCGAGTCGATGGGCCGTGAACGCCAGCACGAGCCGATCGACGAGGTCGGGGTGGCGGATGGTCAGCCACATGGCGTATGCGCCACCGGTCGACACACCGTGCACCCCGATCGGCCCGTTGAACGACGCCCCGATGACGGCCGCATAGTCGTCGGCGATGTCCTGGGCGGTCGAGCCGGTCGGCAGGTCGCCGCGACGCCCGATCTGCCAGATGTCGAGGTCATGGGCGGCCGCTGCCTCGGGCCAGCCCTTCAGCGTCTGATCCAGCTCGCGCTGGCTCGGTGGGTCTGCTGTGAACGTCAGGCCCGGGATGGAGACGACCATCCGGCTCCCACCACCGTACCGGGCGTAGGGATGGCCGGACGGGAGCGTGCCGGTCTCGACGTCCACCGGCGCGTCGTCGTCCTATCCGCGCAGGGCCGGGATGATGTCGCGACCGTAGGCTTCGACCTGGGCTTCCTCGTCGCCACTCATCAGGTACAGGTTGAACTGGTCGACACCCGCATCGGCCAGCTCCCGTAGCTTGGCGACGTGCTCGTCGACGCTGCCCAGGACGCAGAACCGATCCGTCACCTCGTCGCCGACGAAGCTGGCGTTGGACGAGCCGACCTCGGCATGGTGGAGGTAGTCGTAGCCGGTTCGGTCGGAGATGTAGCCGGTGAGGCTGTCGGGCAGCTGCTCGCGCGGGTACTTGTTGACGAGATCGACGACATGGTTGCTGACGAGGGCGGGGAACCAGCGCGTCCGTTCGCGGCCCTCCTGGCGGGCCCCGACATGGGCCGGTGCCGCGGCCTGGACCTGGATGGAGGCCGGATCCCGCCCGGCCGCCGCGGCCGCCTCGCGGACCTGGGCGACGAACCAGCGGATGAGATCCGGGTCGGCGAGCTGGAGGATGATCCCGTCAGCGACTCGGCCGGTCATCGCCAGCGCCATCGGGCCGTAGCCGGCGACCCACACCGGTAGTGTCCACGCGCCGGTCCACTTCAGCTGGAGCTCCATGCCTTCGAACTCCACGGTGCGTCCCTCGACGAGAGCCTTGATCGCGACGACGGCCTCCTCGAGGCTGGCCATCGTCGTCGGCGGCTTGCCCAGGACACGTCGGGCCGAATCGCCTCGACCGATGCCGAGGTCCATCCGGCCGCCTGAGACCTCCTCGAGCACAGCCAATGACGACGCTGTCACACTCGGCTCACGTGTCGCCGGATTGGTCACGCACGTCCCCAGGCGGAGGGTCGTCGTCGCCTGGGCCATCAGCGTGAGCAGGACATACGGCTCTCGGAAGAGCACGTGTGTGTCGAACAACCAGCCATAGTCGAATCCGGCCGCCTCAGCCTGGCGGGTCAGGGCCAGCGTTCGCTCGATGGTGTGCTCGGGCTTGAGCGTGAAACCGAACTGCATGTCAGGTGTCCTCCGGCTGCCGGGAACTGAAGCGGCTCGGCCGTCCTCCTCCGGACGGTCGAGCCGGGGCGGCTCGTAGCGCGTTCCGCGCCGGGGCGCTTCGCGTCCAGCGCGACCCTACGGGCGGGTCAGATCGGCGTAGGCGTCGGGCCGCCGATCGCGGTAGAACTGCCACGTGTTGCGGACCTCCGTGATGAGGTCCATGTCGAGGTCGCGGACAACGAGCTCCTCCTCGTGGGCACTCGCCACCTCGCCCACGAATTGGCCGCGGGGGTTCACGAAGTAGCTCTGCCCATAGAAGTCGTCGTCGCCGTAGTCGGCCTCGATGCCGACCCGGTTGATCGTGCCGACGTAATAGCCGTTGGCGACCGCATGGCTGGGCTGCTCGATGCGCCACAGGTATTCGGACAGGCCGCGTGACGTGGCGCTCGGGATGAGGACGATCTCCGCGCCGTTGAGCCCAAGGGCTCGCGCCCCCTCCGGGAAGTGGCGGTCGTAGCAGATGTACACGCCGATCTTGCCGACGGCTGTCTGGAACACCGGGTAGCCGGTGTTGCCGGGCCGGAAGTAGAACTTCTCCCAGAAGCCTTTCACGTGCGGGATATGGGGCTTTCGGTACTTGCCCAGGTACGTCCCGTCCGAATCGATGACCGCCGCGGTGTTGTAGTAGATGCCCGAGGCCTTCTCGTCCTCCTCGTACATCGGGGCGAT
>JBKJXL010000368.1:0-5323 GCA_046716225.1 Candidatus Limnocylindrales bacterium
GGTGGACGACGCGCTCGACGTCTTCGCCGTCCACGGCGTCGGTGGCATGTTCGGTGCCGTCGCCACCGGTGTCTTCGCCTCCTCCAGCATCCAGGCGGCGTACTCCGGCCTGCTCGAGGGCAATCCGCAGCAGCTCGTGAACCAGCTCATCGCGGTGGGTGCCACGGTCGGCTACGCCGTCGTCGCGACAGTCGTCATCGTCAAGGTGGTGGACCTCCTGCTCGGGATCCGGGTCAAGCCAGCGGCCGAGGAGATGGGCCTGGACCTCTCGGTCCACGGCGAGGCCGCCTACACCGCCTGACCGTCGCGCACCCCATCAACGGAGGCCGTGCCTCATGTCCACGCCAGCCCGTCGTCGTACTCCCGCGGACCCGCCTCTCTACGACGCGCGCTTCGAGCACGACGCGTGCGGTGTGGGGTTCGTGGCCGACGCCGGCGGGCGGTCGCGCGAACGGGTCCTGCCGCTAGCCCTCGCTGGGTTGACGTCGCTCGCCCATCGCGGCGCGTTCGGGGCCGACGGCGAGTCGAGCGACGGCGCGGGCGTGGCGCTGCCGCTGGACCGGTCGGTCGTCGCCCTCATCGCGAGCGATGCCGCGCTGACCCTCGCGCCCGCTGCCGCCGCGCCCGGCGTCCTCTTCGGTTTTCTGCCCAGGGCCCGCGGGGCGACGGTCCGTGCTCGGGCGCTCATCGAGCGGATCCTCGCCGAGACCGGCCTGCACCTCCTCGCCTGGCGCGACGTCCCGACCGATCCCACAGCGCTCGGCGGCTCGGCGGCCGCCTCGCGACCGGCGTTCCAGCAGGCCATCATCGAACGGCCGACCCGAACGCTCGACGATCCGCGACCCGCGACCGATGACGCCTTCGAGCGTCGGCTCGTCATCGCGCGTCGCCGGATCGAATCCGCGGTCCGCGACGCGGGCGGCGACCTGGCCGAGACGTCGATCCCATCGTCGTCGTGTCGGACGATCGTCTACAAGGGCCTCGTCGCAGGCGCCCGGCTCGCCGACCTGTATCCGGACCTGCGGGCCGCGTTGCGCGTGGACTACGCCGTCTTCCACCAGCGCTACGCCACCAACACGCACCCGGTCTGGCGGCTTGCCCAGCCGTTCCGATCGATCGCCCACAACGGTGAGATCAACACGGTCCGCGGCAACCGCGAGCAGGTCCGCGGGCGACATGCCGATGCCGGCACGGAACGAGGTGTGGCCGCGGACCTCTTGGCGGCCGGGCCCCTGCTCTCCCCGGACGGCTCCGATTCGCTCTCCCTGGACGAGGCTCTCGAACTCCTGACCACGACCGGCTGGGCACTGACCCCAGCGCTGCTCGCGGCGATCCCCGAAGCCCCCGCCCTCCGCCGCTCGCCGCACCCGCACGTGGCGACTCTGCGCCGCCGGACCGCCGGCTTCCTCGCACCGTGGGACGGACCCGCTGCGATCGTCTTCGCCGACGGCACACGGGTCGGTGCGCTGGTCGATCGGAATGGGTTGCGACCGGCTGCCTTCGCGGTGACGACCGATGGCGTGATCGGCCTGGCCTCCGAGGCCGGCGCGATCCCATTCACCGCCGCCGAGACCGTCCGCCGCGGCCGCCTGGGGCCGGGCGAGCTGCTCCTCGTCGAGCCACGTCGCAGGGCGATCCTGGAGGATGCGGAGGCGAAGGCGTGGGTCTTGCGGACCGTGCCCATCCACGATCAGCCGCGACTGGCACATGACGATCGAGGCGAGGCTGCCGCCGTCACGGTCGAGGCACGCCCGGCGCTCTCCCACAGGCTCCGCTACCTCGCCGGCCTCGATGCCGAGCGCGCCCGGCTCGATATCAAGACGATGGCGCTCGAGGGTCACGAACCGCTCTGGAGCATGGGCGACGACACCCCGACCGCCGGTCGTGGTCGGCTGGACCGACCGGTGGCGGACCATCTGCGCCAGGCCTTCGCCCAGGTCACGAATCCGGCCATCGACCCGGAGCGCGAGCGGGCGGTCATGGACCTCCGGGTTGAGCTTGGTCGTCGGCCGAGCCTCCTCGGCGGACCTCCGCGCGGGCCACGGACCGTTCGCCTGGCCCGACCGATCGTCGTGGACCTGGACGGTCTGCTCGGATCCCTCCGCGGAGCGCGGATCCGGACGCGACGACTCGAGGCCTCCTGGCCGGGCGCCGAGGGGACGGCCGGACTAGAGCACGCCCTGGAGCGGCTCGCTCGGGACGCGGTCGCGGCCGCCCGAGCTGGGGTCGAGGTCCTCGTCCTGACCGATCGTCGGTTCGGATCGGAGGCCCTGCCGATCCCGTCGATCCTCGCGACGGGCGTCGTCCAGACCGCGCTGACCGCGGCCGGGCTGCGCGGCCGGGCGGACCTGCTCGTCGAGGCGTCGGATGTGATGGACGTCCACGCGATGGCGATGGTCATCGCGACGGGCGCGACGGCCGTCCATCCGTGGCTCGCCATCGAATTGGCCGCGGAGCTCGCCGGCACCCGCGGCGCCGAGGAGCTGACGGCTGCCGACACCATCGAACGCCTGGCACTCGCCTTCGAAGCCGGGCTGCGCAAGACCCTGGCGCGGATGGGCATCAGCGCCGTGTCGTCGTACGTCGGCGGTGCGCTGGTCGACGTCGTGGATCTGGACGCGTCAGTCGTGGCACGGTGTTTCCCGATGGCCGCGGCCTGGCCGGGGCGGACGACCTTCGCCGATCTCGCCGCCCGCCAGCTCCGCCGTCGAGAGGCCGCGGCCACCCTGCCCGAGCCGCCTCCGGGTCGCGAGGCTCGCCTGCCGGATCCTGGGTTCGCGCGGTTCCGCGCCGATGGCGAGGCTCACCTGTTCTCGCCGAAGATCGCCGGGGAGATCCAGGCCTTCGCGAAGATCGGCCGCGGTGACGACGTGGAGGCGGCCCTCGCGCAGTACCGCGGCGCGCTCGCCCGTCCCGCCGACGGCCCGTCCGTCCCACGCGATGAACTTCGGGTTCGCCATCTCCGTCGGGTGATCCCCCTCGATGCTGTCGAGGACGCCCGGAGCATCGTCCGGCGGTTCGTCGTCTCGGCGATGAGCGTCGGGGCGCTCAGCCCGGAGGCCCACCAGGCGCTCACCATCGGGATCCAACGGGCGGGCGGTTCGGCCAACACCGGTGAGGGCGGCGAGGACCCGGCCTGGTACGTCCCGGGCGAGGACGGCCGGCGCCGCGATGCCCGGATCAAGCAGGTCGCGTCGGCCCGGTTCGGGGTCACCGCCACGTACCTCGCCCGCGCGGACCAGCTTGAGATCAAGATCTCGCAGGGCTCGAAACCCGGCGAAGGCGGTCAGCTCCCCGGGCGCAAAGCCACGGCCTACATCGCCTCGCTTCGGCGCGGCCAGGCTGGGCAGAGCTACATCAGTCCGCCGCCGCATCACGACATCTACTCGATCGAGGACCTGGCCCAGCTCATCGCGGACCTGCGGGCGATCAACCCGCGAGCGCGGATCGGCGTGAAGCTCGTCGCGAGCCGGGGGGTGGGGACGGTCGCCGCGGGCGTGGCCAAGGCCGGCGCCTCGTACATCCACCTCTCGGGCCATGCTGGCGGGACCGGGGCGTCGCCGCTGTCGTCGATCAAGCACGTCGGCGCGCCGTGGGAACTGGGACTTGCGGAAGTCCACCAGACGCTGCTGCGCAACGACCTGCGCGATCGTGTCGCCCTGCGCACGGACGGCGGCCTCCAGACCGGCCGCGACCTCCTCGTCGCGGCGCTCATCGGCGCCGAAGAGTTCGCGTTCGGGACGGCGGCGCTGGTGGCGATCGGCTGCGACATGGCCCGCCAGTGCCATCTCGACACGTGCCCGACCGGCATCGCCAGCCAGCGTGAGGACCTGCGCGCCAAGTTCACCGGTACGCCCGAGATGATCGAGCGATTCGTGCTCAATCTGGCCGAGGACCTCCGCCGCGAGCTGGCCGCGGTGGGCGCCCGGTCCGTCGGCGAGATCGTCGGCGAGTCGCGTCGGCTCCTGACGCCGCTCCCTGTCGCCCGCGCGGAACTGACGCCCGTCATCAGCGCCGCGCCGTGGGGCGCCTCGGTCGCTCGCCGCGCGGACCCCGCCAGCGCCGATCGAGACACGCCACGTGTTCCCGCTTCTGCCCTTGAGGCACGGGTCGCGGCCGCCTTCGCCGATCAGGAGTCGGTCACGGCCGGCGGCCTGCGGCTGACCACGGCGGACCGTTCGTTCGGGGCGGCCTTGACCGGTGCCATGGAACGCGGCGATCTCGCCGGCCCGGTCCACCTGACCGTCAAGGGCGCCGCGGGCCAGTCGTTCGGGGCCTTCGCCAGCGAGGGCGTCACGCTGCGGCTCGTCGGCCAGGCCAACGACTACGTCGGCAAGGGCTTGTCCGGCGGCTCCATCACGATCGTCCCCGAACCCGAACTGACCGTCACGGCCGCCACCCAGGCCATCGCCGGCAACACGGTCCTGTACGGCGCGACCGGCGGCAGGCTCCACCTCGTCGGCCGGGCCGGGATGCGCTTCGCGGTTCGCAACAGCGGTGCGGAGGCCGTCGTCGAGGGCATCGGCCCGCACGGCTGCGAGTACATGACCGGCGGCACGGTCGTCGTCCTGGGGCCGATCGGCGCCAACTTCGGGGCCGGCATGACCGGCGGCCGCACCTACCTGTTCGACCCGGACGGCCGCGACCTCGCGGCCCTGGACGGGGGGAGCGTCGCGGGGACGCGGCTGTCAACGGTCATCGCGGAGCGCGCGGACGGGCCCGATCGAGCCGCCGAATTCGAACGCCTCATGCGCGCCCACCGTGGCGCAGGTTCCGTCCTCGCGGGGACCCTCCTTGAGGATCCGCACCTGGCTGCTTCTGTGTGGGTCATCGAACCTGTGGCCGTCCATGCGGGACAGCAGGCACCAGCCTCCGGAGCTATGGCGATGCTCGGCACAGCTACGACTGGGCTACCCCAGCCTGCGTCCTCCACGCCGATCCACTCAGGAGATTGAACGTTTATGGCCTGGGGTCAGGGGTCTATCCGTTCGATCTCAGCACAAGATCCGAACGTCGGCAACGTCATGCCTCAGCCTCGACGTAGGCGTCGTCGACCTTCTCGACCGGCAGGCTCGACCTACTCGCCGACAGTTCCAGTTGACCCCCGAAGATCATCAACGGATGCTGCTGTCGGGATCTCGCCTGACGCGGGAAGTGGGCTCGGGGCTGCGAGCCTGACTGGGCGCAACCGGACCGCAACCCTGTCGTGCCCGAACCGGTGCCGACGTCTGGGCAACGCGCGAATACCCTGCGATGACGATGGGAGAGTCCCACTCCCAGTTGCCCGGAAGGTTGTCGCCATGATCCACCCGTCAGATCACAA
>JBKJXL010000369.1:0-4776 GCA_046716225.1 Candidatus Limnocylindrales bacterium
TTGCCGACCACCCGCGCCACGACCATGGTCAGGCTCTCGACGATGACCGGGTTCACCTTGCCGGGCATGATGCTGGAGCCGGGCTGGGCCTCCGGCAGGGCGAGCTCGCCGATCCCGGCGCGTGGGCCCATCCCCATGAGCCGGATGTCCGAGGCGATCTTCCAGTGGCTCAGCGCGATGGTCCGGATGGCCCCATGGGCCGCGATCGCCGCGTCCAGCGTGGCCTGGGCGTAGAAGTGGTTCGAGGTCTCACGAACGGTCAGGCCGGTCAGCGACGAGAGCCGCGCACAGGTCCGAAAGGCGTACTCCGGGTGGGCGTTGATGCCGGTCCCGACCGCAGTCCCGCCGAGTGGCACGCTCAGGAGCTCGACCTGGGCCGCCCGGGCGCGACGCAGCGATTCCTCGAGCTGGCCGGCATAGCCGCGAAACTCCTGGCCGAGGCGGATCGGCGTGGCGTCCTGGAGGTGCGTCCGCCCAGTCTTGATGACCGGCCAGAAGGCCTGCTCCTTGGCGACCAGCGCGGTGTGGAGGCGCTCGAGCGCGGGCAGCAGCTCCTCTTCGATCGCCATCGCGGCACTGAGCTGGAGCGCCGTCGGGATCGTGTCGTTGCTGCTCTGGCAGCGGTTGACGTGGTCGTTCGGATGGACGCTTCGGCCACCGCCCAGGCGAGCGGCGGCCAGGTGCGCGACGACCTCGTTCATGTTCGTGTTCGTCGAGGTGCCGGATCCGGTCTGGTAGATGTCGATGGGGAACTGGTCGTCGTGGTCGCCGTCAGCGACCTCGCGGGCCGTGGAAGCGATCGCCGCCGCGACGTCGGGCTCGAGCAGGCCCAGCTCGGCGTTGGTCTCAGCCGCGGCCAGCTTGATGAGGGCAAGGGCCTGGATGAACCGGCGCGGAAACCGCTGTCCGGAGATCGGAAAGTTCAGGACGGCGCGCTGGGTGGAGGCGCCGTACAGGGCATCGCCCGGGACGTCCATCTCGCCCATCGAATCACGTTCCTTGCGCGTCTCGGCCGTCGGGTCAGCAGGCATGACGGGATTGTAGGCGTCCGGCCGGCCGGTCAGGCCGGGCAGGCCCATCGCCGGTGCGTCGCGAGTGGCGGACCGATCCGCAGGTTCAGTTCGTCGTCGCCCGCCAGGGGCCTGCGGGGTGACGACGCCGATGGTCGCTACACTCCCGTGATGACGACCGAGGCGCCGATCACCCCGGATGTCTTTCGCCGCGTGATGGGCCACTTCGTCACGGGCGTGACCGTCGTGACGGCCCTCGATGGCGCGCAGCCGTGCGGGATCACGGTGAACGCGCTCAGTTCCGTGTCGCTGAAGCCGCCACTCGTCGTGATCGCGCTCGATCGACGCCGGTTCCTGACCCCGATCGTGCGCGCCTCCGGCCGGTACGGGATCAGCATCCTGTCCGAGGAGCAGCGGGATCTCTCCGACTGCTTCGCCGGCGCGCCGGTCACCCCTGGACGGGATGCGTTCTGTGGAGCCGCCTGGCACCCCGGGACCACGGGCGTGCCGCTCCTCGACGGTGCGATCGCCACGCTGGAGTGCACCGTCGTCGAGTCGTTCTCAGCCGGTGACCACGACTTGTTCATCGGCCGTGTGGAGGCGCTCGCCAACAAGGCACATCACCCGATGCCGTTGCTGTACTACCGACGTCGGTACCTGGGCATCGAGCGGGCTGTGGCGACCGATGTGGAAGGCAAGCCGGAGGCCTGACGGGCGATGCCATCGATTCGCGCTGGTGAGCTGGACGTCTGGTACGACGTCGAGGGGAGCGGCTTCCCGCTGGTGGTCCTGCATGGAGCCACCTCGTCCGGGCGGGAAGACTTCGCCGCGCAACTCCCGGCCGTCCGCAAGTCGTTCCGCGCCTATCTGCCGGACGCCCGTGCTCACGGTCGGACCCGCTGGGATGTGGCCGATGGCTTCTCCCAGCCGCTGCTGACCGGGGACCTGGAAGCGTTCGTTGACGCCCTCGGCCTGACCACGTTCCACCTGCTTGGGTTCTCGATGGGCGCGATGACCGCGATGACCTTCGCGACGCGCTCGCCGGAGCGCCTGCGCACGCTCGTGCTGGTCGGCATCACGCCCCAGCGGGAGCCGCGGGCCAGCGTCGCGCGCCGGTTGATGGACCCGCAGCGGATCTTGCGCGACGATCCCGCGTGGGCGGCCGCCCTGTCGGCTCGGCACGATCCCGTCCAGGGCGCAGGGGCGTGGCAGCGGCTCCTGCCGACGATCGCGCACGAGGTGACGACCCAGTCCCTGCTCAGCCCGCGCGAGCTCCGCGCGATCACCGTCCCCGCGATGGTCGTCATCGGTGACCGCGATCCGTTCGTCCCCGTCGACCATGGCTGGGGCCTCGCGCGGCAGCTGCCGGACGCGCGGCTGTTCGTCGTCCCCGACTGCGGCCACGAGGTGATGACGCGCCAGCCGGCCCTGTTCAATTCGGCGCTCGCGGGGTTCTATCGCTCGACCGCCGCGACGGCCCACGCCAGAGTCAAGGAGGTAGTCACATGACCACGCTGCTCGTCCTGTATCGCCGGCCCGACGGCGGACCCGAGGCCCACGCGGAGTTCGAACGTCGGTACGGCGCGGAGCACCTGCCACTGGTCGCCGACACGCCCGGCCTGCGCGCGACGACCGTCCAGCGGGTCTCGGCTGCGCTCGGGGGCGAGACGGACCTCGTGCTCGTGACCGCGATGAGGTTTGACGACCGCGCCGCCCTGGACGCCGGCCTGGCATCCGAGGCGATGCGCGCCGCCGGTCGGAGCCTGCGTGAGATCGCCCCAGGACTCGCCACGTTCCTCGTCGTGGAGGACGCGCTGGACCTGGAGGCCGCCGCGCGCCCGTCCGGCGAGTAGCGCAGCGGTGGATACTGTCCTGGTGACCGACGCCGCCGCGACCGACGCCGAACTCGCCTCGGGACGCCACATCCGCGTCACGTGTCCGGCCTCCGCGCCCGCATCGCTGTCCGTCGGCGGGGAGCTGCCCGGGGTCGCGCTGGTCGCGATCGACCGGCCCGAGGCCCTCAACGCGCTCAGCTTCGACCTCCTGCGAGAGCTCGCCAGCGCCCTCGAATCCCTCGATTCCGACCCGACCTGCCGAGCCATCGTCCTGACCGGCGCCGGCTCGCGCGCGTTCGCGGCCGGCGCGGACATCCGCGAACTGGCGGTGCAATCGAGCGCGTCGCTGGCCGAGGGGCATGACTTCGACGCGTGGGGTCGGATCGACGCGATCGGTCTGCCGCTCATCGCGGCAGTACGCGGGTTCGCCCTGGGCGGCGGCTGCGAGCTGGCGATGGCGTGCGACATGCTCATCGCCGGCGACGACGCCCAGTTCGGTCAGCCCGAGATCAAGATCGGGGTCATGCCCGGCGCGGGTGGGACGCAACGCCTGACCCGGGCGATCGGCTCGGCACGGGCGATGGAGCTCATCCTGACCGGACGGACGATGGGCGCCGACGAGGCCATGGCCGCCGGCCTCGTGACCCGGGTCGTGCCGGCCGAAGCGACGGTGGATGCCGCCCTGGAACTGGCTGGGCGGATCGCCACGATGCCACCGCTGGCAGTGCGCGCCGCCAAGCGGGCGGTTCGCGCGGCCGCCGAACTGCCATTGACCCATGGTCTTGCGGCCGAACGTCAGGCATTCTTCGCGTTGTTCGATACGGCCGACCAGACCGAAGGGATGAGCGCATTCATCGAGAAACGTACGGCGGCCTGGACAGGCAGCTGATCGGTATCGGATCCGAGGGAGGCACAACGCATGGAGCGTGACCCGTTCGCCGGCGGCAGTGATGTCGGCCGAGATCTCGAACGCGACCTTGGCGATGAGCCGCCCACGTCGATCCGCGACACCGCCCCGGACTACCTGGCGCCGATCGAGGAGGGCGGCCCGGTCAGCGGCCACACGCCGGCCCCCGAATCGAGCGTGTCCGCCGCGGACACGCCGGAGCACGACTGGGCGCGAGCCCGTGATCTGATCTATCCGGCCTTCCGGCCGGTCGGAACGCAGGGCCTCGCCGTCGAGGACATCGACCGCGACAGGCTCGTGTCGTCGACGGTGAGCCACGCCCAGCCGATCCTCGACCAGGGCCCGGCCGGGCTGCCGGTCGTCTACACCATCGATGCCGGCGCATTCGATGTCGTCGTCAACGGCGACCACCTCCTGTCGTGGGGGGTCGGTCCTGCGGAGATCCAGGACGCCGCGCTCGCGAATCTGGCTCGTTGGTCGGCGGCCGCACCTTGGACCGAGGAAGTGTCGGGCGATCGGCGGCTGGTCAGTTCGGACACCGGCGACGGGTGGGACGCCGTCCGGATCCTGCTGCCGGGGGTCGTCGATCACCTGGTCGCTGAGCTTGGCCCGTACGGCCGGATCCTCGTGGGCGTGCCCGAGCGACACCTGTTGACTGCCGGATCGCTGCGACCGGGCGACGACGACTTCGCGGCCTTGTTCGCGGACTTCATCGTCGAACAGTCCGGCGGCGCGGACGAGCCGATCGACCGACGCATCTTCGAGCTGGTGGATGGGCGCCTGGTCGACTTCGTCGGCGCACCCGGGGCCTGATGCCCGACGTCCGCACCCAGGTCGCCGACGGGGTCGCGACGATCATCCTGGATCGACCCGACGCGCTCAATGCCCTGACCGTCGCCATGAAGGTGGAGCTCCTTGCCGCCTTCCGGGCCGTGGGCCGCGATCGAGCCGTCCGGGCGGTCGTCCTGACCGGCGCCGGCCGGGCATTCTGTGCAGGACAGTACCTCAAGGAACGACTCGAGCC
>JBKJXL010000370.1:0-2929 GCA_046716225.1 Candidatus Limnocylindrales bacterium
GGCCAGTTCCCAGCTCTTCGGTCGGGTCAGCGCCAGCCACTCCTCGCGGATCATCGCCATGCGGACGTCGTCGCTCCAGCGGCCATCCTGGTGGAACGCCCGACGGAACACGCCCTCACGGACGAACCCGGCCTTCGTGTAGACCGACTGCGCTCGGGTGTTGTGCGCATCCGTGTCCAGCCAGACCCGCTCGAGCCGAAGCTGGCCGAACGCGAAGTCGACGACGGCATTGACCGCGTCGGTCCCATAGCCCTTGCCCCACATCGCCGGGTCGCCGATGGCCAGCCCGAAGGCGGCCGAGCCGTGCGCCCGGTTGATGCTGAACAGGTCCAGCCGGCCCACCGGCAGGTCGTCCTCCAGCCGACAGATGACGAAGAAGTACACATCGGTGCCCTCCTCGCCCATGTTCG
The DNA here is from genome assembly GCA_046716225.1 of Candidatus Limnocylindrales bacterium. Taxonomy (GTDB): domain Bacteria; phylum Chloroflexota; class Limnocylindria; order Limnocylindrales; family CSP1-4; genus SPCO01. Next base: position 411 of record JBKJXL010000370.1, read on the forward strand.
CCCCATCGCGCTGCTGGCGCCACGCGAGGCTTCGCGGCAGGTCGCCCATCAGCGTCGCGATCCGCGTGTCCTCGTACCAGCGATGGATCAGCTCGGCATCGCCGGACTCTCGCGGTCGAAGGTAGACGAGCGCGCCGCGGACGCCTCGGACGGGTCGGTCGGACATGACCCGAAGCGTACGACACGCATCGACGCCGCCACGAGACGGGTCTATGGTTCGCCGCATGCGAACCGCGCTGGCGCTCGGCGCCGCTGTCCTGTCCCTTGTCGCCGCGCTGGCGTCGGCCCTGGCGGGTGAGGACGACATGATCGTCTTCTTCCTGGTCCTGGCCGGGGTCGCCGTCGTCATCGCGGCGCTCACCACCGGCCCGTGGACCCGCCCGGCCCGCCTCGTCGCGCGGACGCTCGCCGTCGCATGGGTCGTGGCGGCGATCTGGATCGGGGCGTTGCTGGTCTGGTACCAGAGTCTGTGCGCCTGCTCCAGCCCCGCCCCGATCGGACCGCCACCGAACGTGGCCGGCATCCCGACGACCCTGTTCCACCTGCTCGCGACCTACCTCGGGGGCGCTGGTCGTGGTGGCGACGTTCAGTGGCCGCCTTGCAGCTCGTGGAGACGAGCGTCGCTGATCCCGAAGTGGTGGGCGATCTCGTGATAGACCGTGTCGGTGACCCGATCCGCGAGCTCCTGCGACGACCGTGAGGCACGGAGGAGCGGACCGCTGAACAGGGTGATCTTGCTCGGGTAGGCGGCGGTATCGGCCGCGTAGTTGGTCCGTGGGACGCCCTGGTAGAGGCCGTACAAGCCACGCGCGCCGACCGATCGCAGCTGCTCCAGGGTCGGCTCGGCCTCGATGACGATCGCGACGCTGCCGAGTCGATCGCGAAAGACCGCCGGCAGGCGATCGAGCGCGTCCGCGACAAGGCCTTCGATCGCTTCGTCATGGTCCAGGTCCCGGTTCGGCCACATGCGCAGACGATACCGGGGTCGGCTCGCGGGCGCCGTCACGCGATCGTCGACAGTCCCAGCGCCTCGAGCGAGAGCAATGGCCGCTCCTCGGTGACGGCGGTCCGTTCAGCGTGCTGATAGACCTCCGTGGTGAGGTACTTGAGGCCGCTGTCCACCAACAGGGTCACGACGGTCGCGCCCGGCCCGAGACGCTCGGCCAAGCGGAGGGCTGCAACCACGTTCGCGCCGGACGACGTGCCGGCGAACAGGGCCTCTTCGCGGGCGAGGCGCCGCGCCATCGCTTCGGCGGCAGCCGTGGCGACGGTCATGATCTCGTTCGCATCGGTCGGGTCCCACATCGGAGGCACGAACCCGATGCCGATCCCCTCGATCTCGTGACCGCCCGTCCGACCCTCGCTCAGGATCGGGGACTCTGCTGGCTCGACCGCGACCGTCGCGATGTCCGGGCGGTGACGACGAAGCGCCCTGACCACGCCGTGGAGCGAGTGCGCCGTGCCGACGGACTGGACGAACGCATCCACCGAACTGTCCGTCCCGGCCCAGATCTCGTCGCCCAGGGGTTCGTAGCCACCCGCCGCATCCGCGTTGTTCAGCTGGTCGAACCACCAGGCGCCAGTCTCACGGCTGATGTCCTGCGCGATCGAGATCATCGTGCGAATGAGCTGTTCGGTGATCTGCCCGCGGTCGCTCCTGACGAGGGTCACCCAGGCTCCGAGCGCCGCCTGATGGTCGCGTTTCTCCTGGCTGAATGCGTCGGACGTCACGATCCGAAGGGGATGACCCAGCGCTGCGCAAACCAGCGCCAGTGAGGTGCCGGTCGAGCCGCCCGTGTACTCGATGACACTCGCTCCGGGCTGCAGGCGACCGTCGGAGGTAGCTGCGAGGATAGCCGCCTTCGCCATCCGATCCTTCATCGAGCCCGTGGGATTGGCGCCCTCTACCTTGACCATGAGTCTGGCCATCCCGGGCCGCACGACCCGCCGCAGCTCGACAAGCGGAGTCCCGCCGATGCTCGCGAGGACGTCATGCGTCGCCATGGAGTCGGGCCTCCGTCGATGGGTGGACCGGGCTACCTGTCCCGCCGAGCCGCAATGGCGAAGGCGAGGAAGTAGCCGTCAAGCAACTCGGGGGTGGAGTCGTACAGGTTGTCCCCGACAAGGAAGTCGCATACGACCTCGCGCGTGCGTGCGATCTCACGCAGGCGAAGACCCCGCCATCGAGGGTCCGCGAGGGTCAGGTCGAGCAGCTCCAGCGCTCGATCGAAGGCCGCTTCGAATCGACTCTCGTCGCCTTCCTGCCTGGCCCGGACTGCCCGACCGACGTCCGCGCCAGCGTTGCCGAGCTGCTCTGCGAGGGTGAGCGTCCACCAGCGACCGCTCGCCAGGCCGGCATGCATCGTCATCGGACCACCGATCGCTCGACGATCGACGTGACCGTCGCGCGCACAGCCGCGTCATCGATCGAGCGCGTGCGATTGCCCTGCCTGGGGCGGATGTTGATAACTGAGTCGAACTCGATGAACCTGGGTGTGCCGAACTGCGCCGGGTAGAGG
>JBKJXL010000371.1:0-2517 GCA_046716225.1 Candidatus Limnocylindrales bacterium
GCGCGCCGGGCGGCTCCAGCACCCCACCGATGGTCACGCCCGCCGCGAGATGGACGCGGGCGCCGATCTGGGCGCAGCTCCCCACGAGCACGTGCGAGTCGATCATGGTCGAGGGGCCGATCCACGCCCCGACGTTGACGTAGGACGGCGGCATCACGACCACGCCATCACCCAGGAACGCGCCGCGACGGATGGCCGTCCCGCCCGGAACGATCCGCCACGGTCCACCGGCCAGATCGGCACGTGGCGGGACGGCGGCCCGGTCGCGGAACGTTAACGGCCCGGCGAACCAATCCACGGTGGTCCGGTCGGCGAACAGGTCCAGGATCGCTGCCTTGACCTCCGGGTGAACCCGCCAGCCGCCTGGGACGGTCGAGTCGGGGTAGGCGGCCCGCACCCGGCCGGCTTCGAGGTCTTCCAGGATCCCGGTGGCGATCGGTGCCGGGAGCGGGGGGATCGCCGTCATGCCACGGCCGCCGGGGCGGCGCTGATGCGTCCGCCACCGCGCGAGACCAGGCCCAGGCTCCGCAGCGTCGCCGCGAGCTGGGCCACCGCGATCGGATCCAGGGTCAGGAGTGGTCGACGCACGCCGTCGTGCTCGAGGAGGCCCATGAGCGTCATGGCGGCCTTGACGGGGACGGGATTGGGGCCTCCGGCGAAGTTGGCCAGGAAGAGCGGCAACCAGCGCTCATGCGTTCGCCGCGCCGCGTCCCAATCGCCGGCCCGGGCGGCCGCACACAGGGCGACAAGCTCACCGGGGATCTCATTGCTCGCCACAGACACGACCCCATCGCCGCCGAGCGCGAGGACCGGCAGTGTCCAGGCGTCATCGCCGGCGAGAACGGCCACATCGCGCGGCCGCTCGCGGCAGATCCGGGCGATCTGCTCCAGGTTGCCACTGGCCTCCTTGACCGCGATGACACGCGGATGGTCGGCGAGGCGCAGGAATGTGGCCGCATCGACATTCGTGCCGGTCCGGCTGGGGACGTTGTAGACGACGATCGGCAGGTCGCCCTCGTCCGCCACGGCGCGGAAGTGGGCCTCGAGCATCCGGCCGTCCGGTCGGTTGTAGTACGGCGCGACGACCAGCGCGGCATCCGCACCCAGCTCGGCCGCGCGACGGGTCGCACGGATGGTCGTGGCCGTGTCGTTGGTGCCGGTGCCGGCGATGATCCGAAGGCGGGTCCGCGACGGCCGCTCGGCCGCGATCGCCACGGTCGTCCCGATGAGCCATTCGCGCTCGGCCGGGGAGAGGGTCGGGGATTCGCCGGTCGTGCCGCATGGGACTAGGCCGTCGATGCCGGCCAGCACCTGCCAGCGGACCAGGCGTTGGAACGCCGCCTCGTCGAGGGCGCCATCGGGCGTGAATGGGGTGACCAGGGCGGTGAAGGCGCCGCGGAGGAACGGTCGAGTCGAAGTCGTCATGTCGAGGCTCCTGTCGATGTCGTCGGGTTCGATCGGGTGGGTCAGGCAGCCGCTGTAGACCGCCGAGCGAGGAGCTCGTCGACCACGACGTCAAAGGGCTGGATGCCGGGAGCCCGCGGTGCCGCACGCAGCCAGCCGGCGGCGGCGAGGATCCCGGCGGCATAGGCCGTCCGGTCCCGAGCGGTGATCCGCAGTTCGACGGTCTCGCCGGCGGCATCGAAGCCGACGAGGTGCATCCCGGGATTGGATCCGGCACGGATCGAGACCGTCTCCAGGTCGTCGCCGGAGGCGAGGGCCGGGTGGCGCGTGACCATCCGTCTCGCCAGGTCCCGCGCGGTGCCCGACGGCCGATCTCGCTTCCCGCGGCGGTGCCACTCGACCAGGTACGGATCGAAGCTCTCGAGAGCCCCGAACAGCTCCGTCGCGACATCGACCAGCCGGCCGAACAGGACCACGCCCAGGCTGAAGTTCGAGGCGATGACGGCGGTAGCGCCGTTCGACCGGAGCGTCGCGTCGAGACCGTCACGACCGTCCCAGCCGGTCGTCGCGATGACGAACCGCATCACGCCGGCCTCGAGGGCGGCCTCGATATTCCCGTGGACGGCCTCACCGCGAGATGCGTCGACGACGAGGTCGACGCCCTCGAACACGGTCCGATCGTGGCGCCGACCGGGCGGCCGGCCGACCACGAGCGTCCGGCCGTCGGCCGGCCCCGTGGCGGTCGCGACCGTCCAGCCCAGGGGGCCGTTGCCGAGGATGAGCGTTTGCATGGTCGGGAGTCCTCACTCACTGGTGGGACCTCGCAGGATCGGAGACGGACACAAAGAAGCCGCGATCACCGGTGTGGTGCCGCGGCCATCTGTCGTGGAGCCTCCGTTCCCTGGAGGCCCCGGTCCGTCGTTCGCTCGACGCGCCGTCTAAAGCCCCAGGGCCCGTGCCTCCCGGCAGGGCCGCCAGAGCTTCTTCTTCGAATCCACGGAGAAGGACGTGCGGTGCATCAGATGCGAGACTATACGCATACCGGCCTGGTCATGCAACTATTTCCGTCGTGAACCATTCCAGCTGATGCCCGGGCGGCTTGCCCGTCGTGGT
>JBKJXL010000372.1:0-5526 GCA_046716225.1 Candidatus Limnocylindrales bacterium
GAACCCACGACCAAGGGATTAAAAGTCCCGTGCTCTGCCGCTGAGCTACCGGCCCACCGGAAGCGTACCCGACGTCCAGCAGCCGGGCCGGCGCACCCGCGTCAGGGCAGGATCTGGCGCAGCGCGAACCAGACGTTGGCGGGGCGCTCGGCCAGTCGACGCATGTACCACGGATACCAGTGCTCGCCATAGGCGATGAGCGAACGGACCTGGTAGCCGGCCTTCTGGAGCCGCTTCTGCTGGTCCTCGCGGATGCCGTACAGCATCTGGATCTCGTAGCCATCGCGTCCGATCCCGGACTCGGCCACCTGGTCGGCGATCTGTTCGATGAGCCCAACGTCGTGCGTGCCGAGGCCCAGCTTGATCGGCCGGCCCTTGCCCTCGAGGAGGAACCGGACGGCGAGCCCCGCGAAGCTGGCATCGACGCCGCTCGTGTCGCGGAACGCGAGCGCCTCGGGTTCGTCATAGGCGCCCTTGACCAGGCGGATGGCGGGATCGAGCGGCAGGAGCCGCCCGATGTCGGCCGCCGTCCGACGCAGGTACGCCTGCAGGCAGATGCCGGTCGCGGGCGCGACGGCGCGAAGGCGCTCATACAGCACGATCGTTTGCTCCGTGTAGGCGCTGCCCTCCATGTCGACCCACAGGTACGAGCCGGTCGCCGCCGCATGGTTCGCCAGCGTGACGAGGTGGGCGAGGCAGGCGTCGGCGTCGTGGTCCAGGCCAAGCTGGGTGGGCTTGACCGAGATCTCACCCTGCATGCCGGACGCCTTGATCCGGTCGAGGACCTCGATGTAGTGGGCGACCACCGCCTCGGCTTCGGAGAGGCTCTCGAGGTTCTCGCCCAAGCGTGTGTACATCGTGGTGATGCCCTGGCGCTCGAGGGGGACGGCGGCGCTCAGCGCATCGTCCAGGGTCTCGCCGGGCATGAATCGCCGGACGGCGCGCTTCATGAACCGCATCCGGGGCAGGCGCTCCTTCAGCCACCGATTCCGAGCGGCCCACAGGAAGGCGCGACGCATGATCCCTCCTCCGAATGCGGCCGTGACGGCCCGTCTGTGGATGGTACGCGACGGTCAGGCTAGAATCCGACTCGATGAGCCGCTTCTTCGACATCGACGACGCGAACGCGACCCTGGTAGAGCTCGGTCCGATCCTCGCGACGCTGGTCCAGCAGCGCGAGGAGCTGGTCCGATTGCGCGACCACGTGCTGGCGCAAGGGACGGGCGGTGGCGCGACTGGGGCGGCCGGATCAGGTGGCGGACCCGCGACCGATGGCGGTGAGGCCGGCCCGATCGTCGCCGACGACCTGCGCCTGACCCGCCTGCGGATGCAGGGCCTGATCGACCAGATGGCGGCGGGCGGCGCACGGATCGACGAACTCGGCATCGCCCTGCGCGACATCCCGACCGGGCTGGTGGACTTCCCAGCCCTCGTCAACGGCCGCCAGGTCTGGCTGTGCTGGCGACGCGACGAGGAGGCTATCCACTTCTGGCACGACCTGGACTCCGGCTTTGGTGGCCGCCGGCCGCTGATCGAACTCATCTGACCGAGGCGCTCGCATGTCCCAACCCGCCGCCCTTCCCACGGTCGACGTGACCGAGGCCGATCGTCGCCTCCGCGAGGACCCGGATCGACCGCTCCTGCTGGACGTCCGCGAGGCGGACGAGTTCGCCACCGTCCGGGCTCCGGGGGCCGCGCTCGTGCCGACGTCTCGGTTCATGGACCGTGTGACGGATCTGCCGACCGACCGTCCGATCCTGGTGATCTGCCATTCCGGCGGTCGTTCCGCCGCCGTCACGGGCTATCTCATGAGGACCGGCCGATCCGACGTGGCCAACGTGGCCGGCGGCATGGTCGCCTGGGAACGGGCCGGTCTCGCAACCGTCCGCGGGACGCCCGCAGCCGGCGAGGGCGATCTCCCGACCGGTTGAGCGCTGGCGAACGTCCCGCGGCGGCCCCTCCTGCTCCTTGGGCGCGCGGCTCGGGGCGGCCGCGCCCCTGTTCTGCTCAGAGCCAGTGTTTCGAGCATCCTCCATGCCGGGACGAGTCGGTTTCGGTCGGCATCTCGGCTGAGAGCGGGCATCCGGGCCGATTCATGTCACGCATCTGCCGCCCGTTCGGCTCAGAGCCGACACTCGGATCGATCCGACACAGACGATGCTGGATCCTCGGGCTCTGAGCAGACCCGAGGCCCGAGTCGGGGCCACAGGCGGGTGAAGAGCAGCAAGACGGGGCGATGGCCACTTGCCGTGAGCGGCTCGGCCGGGCGGGTCAGGACTTGCCGCGCCGCCGGAGTCGATGGAACAGCTCCATCGTCCGCTCCTTGTGGGCGAACGCCACACCGATGAGGATCAACAGGACGAAGTTTGTCGTGGCAACGATCGCGGCCGCCGTATACCCCAGCTGTTGGCCGATCTCACCATCGAGCTTCAGGCCCGGGATGGTCGCGCCCAGCACACCCAGCGAGAAGAACGGTGACTGCGGCGCGGTATTGGCGCGAATGCTCGAAGCGAGGACGCCGGTATCGGTCGTGCCACCGACCAGGACGGCGTCCGGTCCAAGGATGACCGGGGCGGCTCCCGCGAGCCCTGACGGCGGCAGGTCGCTCACGTCGAGGTGCTTCCACTCGGGGAGCTGGCCATCGGTGGTGGGGAGCGCCCAGTAGAGCTCGTTCTGCAGGCCCGTCGCGTCGGCGCCGCCCACCAGGTAGATCGCGCCATTCGCACTCCAGCCGGATGCCTCGGTCCGGGGTTCCGGCAGGTTGGCGTCGTTGTTGATCGCCCACTGGATCACCTTGCCCTCGTCGGGGTTCAGCGGGAACCCCTCGACCGCCTCGAGGCCGAACGTGCCGCGCTGCACGGCCCCGACCGGACCGTTGGCGTCGCTGCCGCCGTACAGCCACACGTAGTCGCCGATGACGGCGGCCAGGGCGTTCGTCTGCGGGAAGAGGAGCGGGGCTTCCACCTCCCACTCGCCGAGCGCTCCGGCGGGTGTCGGCTCGGACTTCCAGGTGGTGGCGACCGGGCCTTCCGCGTTCGACCCACCGATCAGGAGCAGGCCGGTCGGCGACACGACGCCGGCGGCGTCGGCCCGACCCTCGGGCAGGGTGATGTCGGAGGGCTCCCACTCACCGAGCGCACCGGTCTTCGGATTCGGGTCAAGGACGAAGATCGAGTCGGTCGGTACGCCGGCGGCGTCGCGGCCGCCGATGACATAGATCCTTCCTGAGACGAACGCGACGCTCGCGCCGTCTCGCGGCTCGGGCAGGCTGGGTCCCACCGTCCACTTGTCGAAGTTCCCGGTCCCGACCGTCGTTGACACGTACACGTCCGCGACGGCCTTCTCACCGTCAGACCCGCCGATGTACAGCAGCGTCGTGCCGTTCTGGATCACCGAACCCCCGGTGCGTCCGGCCGGGAGACGGAGCTCCTCAGGTGACGGCTGCCAGGGGATGACCGCACCGGTCGGCGGCGAACAAGGGAGCGTTTGATTGGTCGGCGGACAGGCGTTGATCGGCGCCCAGACCAGGACGCCCAGATCCACGGTCCGTCCGACCGTGAAGTAGTAGGCGCGGTCCGGCAGGTAGCCCAGCACGAAGATGATGATCAGCAGCCAGGCGAACGCCTTGAGCCCGGCCCAGCTCCAGCCGTCGGCGTCGAGCAGGCCGAAGACGACCCGCTTCCGCGGTACGGACGACCCCGCGCTGAGCGCCTGCTGCGTCATTGGATCGTCAGCGTCCCGGTCATGTTCAGATGCACGCTGCACACGTACATGTAGCTTCCGGCCGTGAGCGCCGACACCTGGTACTCGCGGGTGTCGACACCCTTGAAGATCTCGCCACCGAACTGCTGCTGCCCAGAGGCGTCGTTGATCGCCACGTTATGGGGGATGCCGGCTTCCTGGTTGCTGAACAGGATGTTGAAGGTCTCGCCGGCCGGCGCGGTCAACGCCTGCTTGTCGAAGCCGGCGGAATCAGGCGCCGCAAGTTCCAGCGTGACGGATCCTGTCGGCCCGGACGGCGCCGGACTGGCCATCCCGTCGGATGGGGCCGGCGAGTCGGTCCCGCCGGACGGTGCCGGCGACGCCGGCCCGGCGAGTGCGTCCAGGTAACAGGCCGGGAACGGCGTCGCTCCGGGAGCGGGCTCGTAGGTGGGATCGATCCACCCGGTGAAGGTCTTCACCTGCCCGGTGATCGGGTCGACTTCGGGCTCGAGCAGCTCCGGGTCGCGGATCGTGTAGGTCTGCGTGTTGTCGGCCCGCATGAACTCGATGAGATCCTCGATCTGGACGTAGTTGAGCGGACCAGGCGGCGTGGCCGTGTCCGACCAGACGGGCATCTGTGACAAGGCATTCCCGCACGCGTAGCGTCCGCCGGCGACGAGGATCGTGTTCAGGTAGTCCGCATTGAGGTGCTGGTACAACTTCTCCTGGCTGTTGAGGACCGGGCCGATCCCACCCTCCCCGTTCGCGCCGTGACAGCGCGCACAGTTGGCCTGGAAGATGTTGTACCCGCGCTCGACGCGCGTGACCTGCTGGGCGTCGGCCTCCGCCTCGAGGCGCGACTGGGTCAGGCCGAGCGGTCCGCCGAGCTCATAGAACCAGTAGAGGGCGACGAACAGCACGACGATGACCACCGCCAGAAAGCTCACCCACCGTGCGTTCGAGGACTGGCGGACGATCTGGGCCGCTCGCTCTGGAGGCAGGTCCACCTTGAGGACGGACGGCGCCGCCGTGAAGCGCTCGACCGGGGCGACGTCGGCCTGTGGTCGCGTGGCCGGGAGGCGCTGCTGGGGATCCTGCTCGTCGGTCATCGTCAGATGCACCCGGTGGGCGTTCGCGGCGGGATGATCCCGGGCTGACCCAACGCCACAGGCAGCGGGCCGAGCGTGATCTTGCCGGTGTTGATGGTCAGGATGCCCTCGCCATCGACCGTGACCGAGAAGCGATCCATGCTGCGCGGGGCCGGGCCGTACTGGTCACCGGCGGCCTTGATCCCGAGTCGGTCGTAGCGCGATCCGTGACACGGACACTCGAGCCAGAAGTTCTTGAGGCACGGGTTGGGCTTGCAGCCGAGGTGCGGACAGCGCTGGTACAGCGCTCGGACATTGAGGGCCGTGCCATCACCGGTGGTGTCCTCGCCGGCGAAGAACCCTTGCTGGCCGGCGTCGACGAGCATGACGAACGCCCTCGCGTTCGCGTAGTACGCGGGGAATCCCTCGTCGATCGGCAGTGCCGCGTTCTGGGCCTTGATCTCGTCCAGCGTGCCGATGACGATCGGCGCCCCAAAGCCGCCGGACAGGTTCGGCCACAGGAACCCGATCGTGCCGGCCAGGAGTTCGACCGTCCAGAGGCCCAGGCCGACACCGATGGCCCCGCGCAGCAGCTGGCGCCGCGATAGTCCTTGCACCTGCTCCTTGCGAAGGGCCTTTATGGCCTCGCTGGTCAGGGCGGCCGGCTTGTCCATGGGTTCGACGTGGTAGTTGCTCATGCGCGGGTCGTGCCTCGTCCGGTCATAGGGCGAAATGG
>JBKJXL010000373.1:0-5030 GCA_046716225.1 Candidatus Limnocylindrales bacterium
ATGTAGAACGACGCCCGGCGCATGTCGTCGGACGCACGCGACAGGAGGTCGAAGCTGGCCCCGATCAGCCGGCGGGCCGACGGGACGCTCGGATCCCGGGACAGCGGGAGCGCCAAGGAAGGTGGCAGCGCGGCGGGATCCCCGGTTGGCGGCGGGACGACCGTCTCGTCGCTCACGCGCCTGCCGACGCGCCGGCGGCCCCAGGCAGCGGGCCGGCGCCAGCGATCAACTCCGCGAGCCGCTCGGCCGCGACGTTTCCCCCCGACAGGACGACCGCGACTCGTTCGCCGTCCCGGATCGGGATCCGCCCGGCGAGGACCGCTGCCAGGGCGGCCGCCCCGGCCGGCTCCACGACCTGCTTCAGCCGTTCGAGGGCGAAGCGCATGCCCGCCAGGATCGTCGCGTCATCGATGAGGACGATGTCCTCGAGATAGTGCTGGACCATCGCCAGGGTCCACACGCCAGCGTACGGCGCGCCGAGTCCATCGGCGACGCTGCGCGGCTCGATCGTCATGACCTGGCCGGCGGCGATCGCCTGGGACAGCGCATCGGATGTCTCCGGCTCCACGCCGTAGACGCGGACGGATGGTCGAGCCTCGCGGATCGCCGCGGCGACGCCGCTGATCAGCCCGCCACCACCGATCCCGACGACGACGGCATCGACGTCCGGCAGGTCCTCGAGGATCTCCGCACCGACCGACCCGTTCCCGGCGATGACCATCGGATCGTCGAAGGGCGGCACGTACGTCAGGCCATCGGCGTCGCGGATCCGATACATCTCCGCAAAGGCCTCACCGATGGTAGCGCCGTGCAGCACGACGCGGGCACCGTACCCATGGCACGCGGCCACCTTCAACGCGACGGCACCGGCCGGCATCACGACCGTGACCGGAACACCCTCGGCACGCCCGGCGTAGGCGTAGGCCTGGCCCGCGTTCCCGGCGGACAGCGTGATCGCGCCGCGCTCCCTGGCCTGTGTCGGCAGCGTGGCGATCCGGTTCGTCATCCCTCGGGCCTTGAACGACCCCGTGCGCTGCAGGTGTTCGGCCTTGAGGTAGAGCGTGTCGTTGCCAAGGCGGATCCCGGTCCCTTCCCGCACCCACCGCGCGGCCGTGGACGACGTAAGCAGCGGGGTCCGGGTGACGCGCCCCACCAGCCGCTCCCGGGCCGCGGTGAACTCGCCGAGCGGCACCAGGTGATCTGACGTCTCGCGCATCGCGCTGAGTATGCCGGGTGAGACGTCCTCCCCTCCCCTTGAGTTCGCCCGATGGTCGCAGTTCTGCTCAGAGCCCGAGAATCGAACGTGCTCGGGCCGGGATCCACGGAATCCCGCATCGTGTCGGGCTGTGAGCGGGAGTGAGGACCGACCGTGGTCGCGACTCCGCGTTGACGCGGGCTCACAACGGGCGTGTATCCGGCGACAGTGCAGCTCGTGCTGGAATCTCGGGCTGTGAGCAGACATCTGAGTCATGCCGTCGCCGTCGCTGTGCCTGCATGTGGTTGCGTACTTGCGCAAGCACTGATATCCTTCGGGAGTGTTGGATCAACAGCCCGTCTCCGCCGAGCCGGATCGACAGCGGTACGCCGCGGTCGGTCGTGCCCTCGCGGACCCCAAGCGACTGTGTGTCCTGGAGTCGCTCGCCTCTGGCGAGTTGTCCGTCAGCGACCTCAGTGCGGCGGTGGGCTGCCAGGTCCCCAACATGAGCCAGCACCTCAGCGTGTTGCGCAGCGCCGGTCTCGTGACGAGCCGACGCGACGGCAACACCGTGCTGTATCGCCTCGCCGATCCGCGGGTCCTCGAGGCCTACCGACTCATCCAGGACATCGCCCGCTGAAGGGCACCCCGGGTTCGCCCGGCAGATACGTCCCGCGAGGCGGGAGAAAGGGATCGGATCTCATGGTCGAGATCAAGCATGCGACGGACGCTACCTTCGAGGAGCTCGTCCTGAAGGCGGAGCGACCCGTCGTCGTCGACTTCTGGGCGGCCTGGTGCACCCCGTGCAAGCTGGTCGCGCCGGAGATGGAGAAGCTCGCGGCCAAGTACGACGGCTCGGTCGATGTGGTCAAGGTGGACGTGGACGCGAACCCGCGCCTGTCCCAGGCGTTCAACATCCTGAGCATCCCCACCATCGCGTTCTTCAAGCCCGGCGCACAGCCGCAGGGCGTCGTGGGCTTCAAGCCCCTCGAGCAACTCGAGCAGCAGTTCGGCCTCGCCGAATTCGCGGTCGCAGCCGCCGACTGACCCACCGCGATCCCGCCTCCTCCCGCTGATGGCCCCGGTTCCTCCGACCGGGGTCATCGCATGTCCGGGAGCGTGCCAGGACGGAAGGCGTCGCGGCGTCGCGGCGGGTCGCCGCTCGACTGCACGCTGGGTGTTCATGCGGGGGCTAGTGGTCTTGCCGATGTCGGCCTGCGGCGACGTCAGACTGCCGCATCGCCCGGCATGAACGAACCATGTGCACCCGTGGCGTTACCGAGCCCGTTGACGCGGTCGATCCGCCCGATGCCAGCCTCGCAGACCGTGAGATGAACATGAGGCGTGCACAGCCCGGAGAGCAGTTACGGTCGCTCGGCCCGCCGCCAGGCTGACCCGAACCAGGCCTCGGCCCGGTCGAGGGCGTGATCGTCGAGCGCTTCCGGGCCGAACCGGACCCAGTCTCCTCCCCGACGCGAGCGCGACGTGTCCGGAGTCCGCAGCGCCGCGTCCGCGACCGCGCTGTCCAGGCGGAAGTCAGCCGAGGTGCCGTCGGCGCTGACCGCAGCGAACGCTCGGCCGACACGATCCCATAGCACGCCTCCGGACGGTTCGATCGTCGCGGAGACACCCGTCAGCGGCTCGGCCGCCTCGGCCAGAAGGTCGGCGAGGGTCACCCAGCTCCCACAGCGGCCACCGCAAGAACGGCCTCCAGTTCCGGCACGTGCTCCTCGTAGTGGGCGATCGTCTCGTCGTGGAACGTCTTCAGGTGATCCGCGTGCTTGACCCAACGTGCCTCGGGCACGACCGTGAGAAAGCCGCGCAGTTCGCCTGGCTGGGTCCCCAGACGCTCGCGAAGCACCGACATCGGCAACGCCGCCCACTCGGCCTGGATCTCGTCGTTGAAGGCGTCGCCCTTCGCGTCCCACTCGGCGTCGACCCGGGCGATCGTCGGACTCTCGTCGTTCACCGCGAGTTCCCTCGCCACATCCAGCGCGATCCCCTGCCAGGCCAGCATGTGCGCCATGAGATCCCGGCCCGACCAGCCATGAGCGGCTTCCACAGGCGCCTCGAGCTGCTCGTCCGTCAGCCCGGCAAGGGCCTCGTACGGGGCCCAGGCATCGCGTTCTTCTTCGAGGAATTCGAGCGCATCGGTATACATCGCGCCATGGTAGGCGACGCCGCGACCCGGGATCAGACCGACACGGGCTCCCGGTACTCCCCGAAGACTTCGCGCAGCACCCGGCACTGTTCGCCGAGTGTCGCGTACGCCGCCGCGCATCGCAGGAAATGCGGCATCAGGTTGGTCTCGCTGCTCTCCGGACGCTCAGCGGCATCACGGAGACCGGCCAGCGCCGACCTCACGGCCGAGGCATCGCGTTCGCGCCGCGTCCGCTCCAGGCGACCCAGATGCGCTTCGAGCGACCCGGGTGGGACGCTCAGGACCGGGACGCGGGTGACCTCGGCCTCGTCGATGTAGGCATTGACCCCGACGACGCGCCGCTCGCCTGCATCGAATTCGCGCTGGTATCGATACGCTGCATCGGCGATCTCGCGCTGCGGATAGCCCTCGGTGATGGCCGTCACCATCCCGCCGCGCCGGTCGATCTCATCGATATACCGCCACACGGCACGTTCGGTCTCGTCGGTCAGCGCCTCGACGAACCACGACCCGCCGAGCGGATCCACCGTGGCGTCCACGCCGGTCTCCTCGGCGATGATCTGCTGCTGGCGCAGGGCGAGCAGGGCGGCCTCGGCCGTGGGAACGGCGAGCGCCTCGTCGTGGGCGTCCGTGTGCAACGACTGCGTGCCGCCCAGGACGGCCGCGAGGGCCTGGATCGCCACCCGGGTCAGGTTGTTGAGGGGCTGCTGCGGGGTCAGCGACACGCCGGCGGTCTGGGTATGGAAGCGCATCCAGGCCGACCGCTCGTTCTCGGCGTGGTAGCGCTCCGTCATGAGCTTCGACCAGACCCGGCGCGACGCACGGAACTTCGCGATCTCCTCGAAGAAGTCGCTGTGGCTGTTGAAGAAGAAACTCAACCGCGGCGCGAAGTCGTCGATGCGCAGGCCGCGCTCGAGGGCAGCCTCCACGTACGCCATCCCGTCGGCGATGGTGAACGCGAGCTCCTGGATCGCCGTGGAGCCCGCTTCGCGGATGTGGTAGCCGCTGATGCTGATCGTGTTCCAGCGCGGCATCTCACGGGTCCCGAACTCGATCGTATCGGTAACGAGGCGCATGGATGGCGCCGGCGGAAAGAGATATTCCTTCTGGGCCACGAACTCCTTGAGGATGTCGTTCTGGGTCGTTCCCTCAAGGCGGTCCCTCGGAACACCGGCCTTCTCCGCGGCCACGATGTACATCGCCCAGATCGGCGCGGCCGGCGAATTGATGGTCATCGAGGTGCTGACCCGGTCCAGCGGCAACCCACCGAGCAGGACCTCCATGTCGGCCAGCGAACTCACCGCCACCCCGCACGTCCCGAACTCACCTTCCGCCTCGGGGTCGTCCGTGTCGTAGCCGTACAGGGTCGGCATATCGTATGCGACCGAGAGACCGGTCTGACCGGCATCCAACAGCTGGCGGAAGCGGGCGTTCGTGTCCTCGGCGGCCCCGAACCCGGCGAACATCCGCATCGTCCAGAGTCTCGTCCGGTAGCCGGTCGGGTGGATCCCGCGAGTGAACGGCGGCTCGCCCGGGAAGCCGACCGAGTCGAGCGGGTCGGCATCCGGCAGGGACCACGCACCGTACAGGCCGTCGACGGTCGTATCCCCGATGGTCGAGAATCGCTCGCGACGCTCCGGCGTCCGCTCGAGCGCCGGTTCGAGGCGCTCCACC